>JAFMFD010000135.1 GCA_017856385.1 Actinomycetota bacterium | reverse complement strand
CGGTCGGGGAGCCACCGCGTGGGCGGGCGAGGTCAGCAGAACCAGGGGTGCCATCACGACGGCGGCGACGAGTACGGTGAGCGAGCGGTGTGCCATCGGCCCTCCTGCGGCAACCGTATCCCCGTGCGGTTCGCCGGTGGTGGAGTTCTGGGAAGGCATGCGCAGGGGTGGCACAATCCGCGGGTGCCCTATCGCTCCGTCCTCTCGTTCATGGCCACCATGGCCGTCGTTGTCGCAACGATGTCCGCAGCGCTGGTGCCTCCAGCGCACGCGGCACCTGCCGCGCCGGTCATCACGACGGTGACACCGGGCAACACGACGATGACGCTGGCGTGGGATCCGGTTGCAGGCGCCACGAGCTACCAGGTTCAGGTCGACTCAGGAAGTCCCACCACCGTCACGAGTCCGGCCACGGTGACGGGTCTGACCAACGGTGTCGAGTACTCGTTCGTCATCATCGCTGTCGGGTCCGGCTCGACGCCTTCGGAAGCGGTCAGTGCTCGGCCGGGCACGCCGAATGCGCCCACGATCACCGGCGTGACGTTCACCGACACCACGATGAGCGTCACGTACACACCGCCTACGGTCATCAACGGGAGCGGCGCGGTCGTGGACTACGAGTTCTACCTCGACGGTGTACGACGGCCCAATGCCTCGCAGACGTACTCCGCGCCCTACCCCAACCCGCTGGTGATCACTACAGGCGGTCCGGTCACCGGCGCATACACGGTCCGGATGGCTGCCACGAACGACATCGGCCTTGGCGTCTTCACCACCTACACCGGCACGAGCAGCGGATCCTCGGGACCCGCGCCCGCCGTTCCGCCCCTGACCCCGTCGATCACGGCCACCAGCGTCGTCGACAAGGGCTTCCACATCAACCTGCTCTCCGGCGAGGGCAACGTCGATGCCTACTACGTGCAGATCGGCGACGAGGCGCCCCGAGGCGTCAACCCCAACGACTTCCCGATCATCATCAGCGACCGCACCCCCGACACGAGCCACATCGTCACGGTCTGGGCGACCCGGGGTGAGCTGACCAGTCCACGCACGTCGATCATCGTGCGCACCCAGGCGGTGCCGCTGCCTGTCACCGGCTTGGGGATCGCGCAGGAGCCCGGGCTGCGGGCGTCGGTGACGTGGCAGGCGCCCCAAGCGGGAGCGGTGGTGCAGGCCTATCGCGTGGAGGTAGCGGCGGGCGGGGTCGAGATGCCCTGCGTGGGGCGCACCGATCCGGCGTCGACGTCCTGCACGACGCCCGGCCTGCGTGCGGGCGCGGTGGTGTCCGCGCGGGTGGCGGCCGTGGGGGAGTGGGGCGTTGGACCCTGGACCGCGACGAGCACCATGCTCTTCGCGGAGCGTCCGGGCGCACCGCAGGTCGTCATGACGCCGAGCCCTCGCGGCCTCCTGGTGCTCGTGCGTCCGACCGACCTCGGTGGCGCCTCCGGCCTGTCGACGATCGCCCTCCTGGACGTGCCACGTGGCTCGACGGCGACGCTGACGCGGTCGTCCGCCTGCAGGCGCACCGATGTCCAGGAGGGCTGCTACGCGATCGACCTGCGGACGGCGAACACGCGGGAGCTGACCATCACCGCGCGGGTGCGAACCTCGGGCGGCACATCGGAGCCGACGGTCGTGCAGGCTTTCCTCGTCGAGGGCGAGGAGGTCGTCACGGCACCGATGAACGTCGTTGCCGTGCCGGGTGACGGCGTGGTCACTGTCAGGTGGGAGCCACCGCTCACCACGGCGCCGGTCCGCGGGTTCGTCGTCACGAGGTCGGACGGCACCGAGGTGTGCGAGACGGGACCGGGGCAGACCTCCTGCTCGTTCGCCGCGGCGAATGGGGAGCGCGACTCCTACCGGGTGCGCGGCTTCAACGCCTCCGGCGCGGGCGAGCTGTCCGCGGCCTCGTCGACTGTCGCCCCCGGCGCTCCCACGGTGCCCACGGTTGTCGCTGCCGAGCGGCTCACGTCGACATCGGCGCGCATCACCTGGACGGCATCGGTGCCGACGGGCACCGCGGACGTCACCGAGTACGTCGTGCGCACGGCGAGTGGGACGGAGCTGTGCCGCGTGGCCGCGACCGAGCGGCAGTGCGATGTCGTGGTACCCGCCACCCCCGTGACGCTCGGCCTGCGCGCGGAGAGCGGCGCGGGTGCCAGCGCGTCAGCGACCGTCGACCTCACGCAGCCGCTCCTGCCGCTGCCCCCCACTGGCCTGCGGTTCTCAGTGGAGGCGGCACCCGGCAGCGGGGCGCCCGTGCTCGTCGCGCAGTGGACTCCGGTGCCGGGGGATCCGGTGGCGACGACGTACCGCGTCTCGGCACAGGGCAATCCGTCGATCGGCTGCACCGTGACGGCCCCGGCCGATCGCTGCACCATCAGTGGCGTTGCGCCGGGCGTCGTGACGGCCTTCACCGTGGCCGGCGGCGTGAGTGGGGCCTACGGCAAGGAGTCCGAGGCGGTGAGTGCGGCGCTGGACCGTCCGTCGTCGGACTCCCTTCGACGCGCGATGCAGGTGGGCGCGACGTCGATCGAGGCGACGTGGGTCGCGCCGGCAGGAAGCCCGTCGGTGACGCGCATCGAGGCGCGCACCGACTCCGGCCTGAGCTGCTCCTCACCCGTGGGCTCGCTGACGTGCACGATCACCGGAGTCCCGCCGAAGTCCAAGCAGCGGGTCCTGATGCGTGCCATCAATGCGTTCGGCGCGACGGATTGGCTGACTCGCACGAATCGTCGCGTCGACTACCAGCTCCAGCCGCTGCCCAGCGGTGGGGATGCGGTGTGGATGCGGGTGCTGCCGGCGCAGCCGTCGGACCTCGAGGTCCGCTACACGGACGGCTCGCTGGTGGTCTACTGGAAGACCACTGACCTGAGGGACCTGCAGACCAGCGACCTCGTGTGGGATCGACCGGCCGGATACCGGCTCTACCAGATCAGCAACCCCATCGGCAGCTTCGCACTGGGCGGGTCGGGAGTGCCCACCGAGACGCTCGTGTGCCCGCAGGCCTGGACGGCCTGCAGGCTCGAGGTGCCGAACGACGTTCCGTACGTGTTCCGGTTGGAGGCCTTCAACGAGGTAGGCACCTCCGAGTCGTCGTACAGCCCCATCGTGCTCGCGACCCGCGACACTGCGGCTCCGGGAGCCCCGACCAACGTCAAGGTCGCGCGCACTGGTCCGGAGGACGTGCGGGTGTCGTGGACGGCACCGCCGCGGTCTGCGTGGGGCAGTGCTGTGCCGCCGAGCTACTCCGTCATCGTGGCGGGCTACTCGACGGTCTGCGAGACCCGCGCGACGTCCTGCACCTTCCCGTCCTGGGTCAACCTGGAGTGGCTGCAGAACCTTATCGGGGTCACCGATGGCCAGCTGCCCCTGGAGGTCATCGCGCTCAACAACGCGGGGAGCAGCGCCCGGGTGTCGGCGGTCGTCCCCGCCTACCGACGCTGAGGTCCGCTACGGCCGGCACACGCCCCGGGGTAGGCTCCACGGCATGAAGAAGCTGCTTCTCCTCATCGTCCTCGCCGGCGTCGGCTACCTCGTGTACCGCCAGATCATGGCCAACCGCGCGGAGGAGGACCTCTGGTCCGAGGCGACGGCGGAGCCCGACCTGCGCTAGTCGGCGGGGGCTTAGCTCAGCTGGTAGAGCGCTGCCTTTGCAAGGCAGAAGTCAGGGGT
>JAFMFD010000052.1 GCA_017856385.1 Actinomycetota bacterium | reverse complement strand
CGTGGGCCTGCGAGGAGGACGACCGGCCCCTGACGTACTACAAGGGCTGGGAGGGCCGCCACATCTTCAGGCCCATGAGCCAGTGGGAGCCCATCGAGCGTGAGGACTCGGAGCGCCGGATCGAGGAGGAGCGCTCCCGCAAGAAAGGCCGGCGCGACTGGAGCGCCTAGAGCGTTGTGTGGTGGGCGATACTGGAATCGAACCAGTGACCTCTTCCGTGTCAAGGAAGCGCGCTAGCCCCTGCGCCAATCGCCCTCGGGGGTTGCTCTCGCAACGGGACGTGACGATACACGACGGCCTCAGGTCGAGCCGGGCCGGTCTTCGTCGTCCGCCGACTCCGCGGTGGCGCGGTTGATCTGGTTCACGTGCGAGACGATGCCGCCGATCAGGGCGATCTGCGCCGTGGCATCGGCCTGCCGCACCGCCTCATGGGCGGCCGTGATGCCGACGGACGTCGCCGGGTCGTCGGCCTCGATGTTGTCGGCCGCCATCGCGATCAGGTCCGCCAGCGGGCTGAGCGCGGCGGTGGGGATGGACGTTGTCGCGCTGCTGCGGGCTGCCTGACCCAGATCGGTGGCGATCGACAGCACGCGCGACGACATCACTCGCGTCGCAGTGAGGGAGCGCTCCAGGTCATCGAGGTCCTCCGGGTCGATGCGCGGGCTCCAGCGCGTATGGGTCTTGAGGTCCTCGAACTGCGCATCCAGTCCGATGGCGTTGTTGCGCAGCTCGATGGCCCTGTCGAGCCAGCCGTCCGCCTGTGCGGGCGCGGGTGCCTGCCGCAGCCCCTCGGCCATCTCGCCGAGCAGGGTCGCGAGATCGTGCTGGAGGGCGTCGATCCTCGTGCGCAGCGCCCTGGTGTCCTTGACCGAGGTGGTGAAGTAGCTGGCGGCCAGCGCGCACAGCGCGCCGATCACGACGCCGACGAACCGCTCGATCGCGAGCTCGGTGGTGAAGTGCGTGCCGACGACGAGGATCATCGTGACGGCCATTCCAGCAGCGATGAACTGCGCCTCCTCGCGGGTGCCGATCGGCAGGATCTTCGCCAGCGCGAACGCCATGAGGATGAGCAGCAGGATGATCGCCGGGCCGCTGCCGATGACGAAGACGACGCCGAGCGCCAGGGTGGCGCCCAGAAGAGCGCCGAGGATCTGGAACACCGTCTCCTTGGCCGCATGGTGGAAGGTGGCGCGGGTCGCGACGGCGGCCGTGATCGCGGCGGGGATCGGGTCGGCGAAGGGGATGACCTCGGCCAGGGCGTAGGCGACGACCGCGGCGAGGGCGGTCAGGACGGCCAGGCGGGTGTAGCCGCTCTTCCACCACCGGCGTGTCGTGGTGGTCATGCGCTCTCCCTGGGTCGCCGGACCGTCGGGGGTCGACCCGCCTTGATATGGAGGTGGAGACGGGATTTGAACCCGTGTAGACGGCTTTGCAGGCCGTTGCCTCGCCTCTCGGCCACTCCACCCGATGTCGCGGCGGCCGGACGGCCACGCGTCGTGCGAGCGGACGACGGGATTCGAACCCGCGACCCTCACCTTGGCAAGGTGATGCGCTACCAGCTGCGCTACGTCCGCATGTCGTGCCGGATCACGATAGCCGATGCCGCAGGGCTGCCGTGCACCAGCCCGGGGCGGGATGATGGGCGGGTGAGCCCAGCCGCGTCGGCCCGCCTCGGGGGACTGTGGGCGTCCGACCTCGTCGCGACGTCGGACGACCTGGCATCCCTGGCCGACGGTGGACGCTGGGCCGTGGCCGTGCCGTATGCCGGATCGCCGGTGCTGGCCAGATTCGACCGCTGGGAGCCGACCCCTCCAGCGGGCCCACCGGCACGGTGGCATGGCCCCGCCGTCAGCGCGTGGACCTCATCGATGGACGAGGCGGCGTACTGCCGCGGCGTCGAGTCGATCCGCTCGGCCGTCGTCGAGGGCAGCGTCTACCAAGCGAACCTGTGCCGCATCATGTCCGCGCCCCTTCCCGAGGGTCCGCAGGACGTCGCGGGCCTGCACGCCCTGCTCGAGCAGGGCAACCCCGCGCCGTTCGGCAGCTACCTTCACCTGCCGGACTTGGGGGTCCACATCGCATCGGCGAGCCCGGAGCTCTTCCTCTCGGTCGGTCGCCGATCGGACGGTCGCTGGGTGCGCTCCGGCCCGATCAAGGGAACGGGGGCGACGGCAGCGGACCTCACCGAGAAGGACAGCGCGGAGAACGTCATGATCGTCGACCTCGTCCGCAACGACCTCGCGCGCGTGACGGATCCGGGCACGGTCGGCGTGCCGGCGCTGCTGCGAGTGGACCAGCATCCCGGGCTCGTGCACCTGGTCTCACTGGTCGAGGGACGTCTGCGTGCCGAGGTCGCGTGGCCGGACATCTTCGCCGCGACGTTCCCGCCGGGCTCGGTGACGGGAGCGCCCAAGAGCTCGGCACTGCGCATCATCGACGAGCTCGAGCCAGCACCACGCGACTTCTACTGCGGGGCGTTCGGGTGGATCGACGCCGACTCCGGCGAGGCCGAACTCGCCGTCGCCATCCGCACTTTCTGGATCCGCGACCACGTGCTGCACTTCGGCACCGGCGCCGGGATCACGTGGGCGTCGGATGCCGCATCGGAGTGGCGCGAGACCGAGCTCAAGGCGCGGCGGCTGGTCGGTGTGGCATCGGGCGTCTGGCAGGGTGACCACTCGTGAGGATCTGGCTCGGCACGCGCTCGGGGGGTCGTCTGGTCGATGCTGACCAGGCGCGGGTGAGCGTGCTGGACCACGGCTTCACCGTCGCCGACGGGGTCTTCGAGACCCTGCGGGTGACTCGGGCCGGGCCCTTCGCCCTCTCGCGGCACCTGCGCCGGCTCTGCGAGTCGGCGGCGGTGCTCGACCTGCCCGCCCCTGACCTCAGTGTCGTGCAGGACGCGGTCGACACGGTCGTGGGCGCGTGGTGGTCCGATGGCGGCTCCCTGGGGCGGCTGCGCGTGACCTACACCGCAGGCGCGGCGCCGCTCGGCAGCGGGCGGGGTGCCGGTGAGCCCACGCTCGTGGTCGCCGTGGCGAGCGCAGAGCCTTGGCCGGAGACGACATCCGCGGTCACCGTGCCGTGGACGCGCAACGAGGGCTCGGCGGTCGCCGGCGCGAAGACGACGTCCTACGCCGAGAACGTGGTGGCGCTGCGCCGGGCGCACGAGCAAGGTTCATCCGAGGCGCTGCTCGCCAACACGCGAGGCGAGCTGTGCGAGGGGACGGGCACCAACGTGTTCGTCGTGCATGACGGCCGGCTGCTCACGCCGCCGTTGACGAGCGGCTGCCTGCCGGGCATCACCAGGGAACTCGTGCTGGAGTGGTTCGGGGGCGAGGAGGTCGACCTGCCGATGTCGGCCCTGCACGAGGCCGATGAGGTGCTCATCACGTCATCGACCCGCGACGTGCACCCGGTGGTGCGGCTCGACGATCGGCAGTGGGACGAGGCCGGTCCCGTGGGTCTGCGCCTTCGCGCCGAGTTCGCGGCGCTCGCGGCGGAGCAGATCGATCCCTGACCACGACGAAGGGCCCCACCGCCGGGTGGGGCCCTTCGTACGTTCGGTACGTCAGATGGCGCGGTAGGCCCGCTGGACGGAGAACGCGTTCCACTGGCCAGGGACCGCCGCGGCATTGCCGCGGACGAGGCACTGACCCCGGCCCACCAAGCGCAACTGGACCGCGTTGTTGGCACGGAACCTCAGCGTGCAGACGCTGCCACGCCCCTGGGTGATGCGCCAGTTGATGTTCTGGCCGGCGTTCGTGTCTCCCGTTCCGGGGCCCTCCAGGGTGAGCGTGCGACCCCGGTTGTAGCGGCCGGACTGCGGTGCCACCACGTTGGCCACCTGGGTGCCGGGCACCATGGTGATCGTGTAGCCGTACTTGACGGGTGCGTATCCGTTGCCACCGTTGGTGCTGGCCGACAGATTGCACTGGCCCGAGCCCACGGGGATGTTCAGCGTCAGCCCGCTGAGCCCGCACGGCCCTGACTCGGTGAGGGTGACCGGCGCGCCGGAGAGGGACGAGGCCTGGAACGTGAAGTTCGTGCCGTTGCCGAGGGAGTAGTTGCCGTTGGGCTGCCAGGGGCCGAACCCGGGCTGGATCAGGGTGATGCTGTCCTGCTGCGCGGGACCGGCGTTGATGGTGATCGGCTGCGACGTCGACCCCGAGCCGCCCTGGTTCGTCGTGTAGCTGGCGCCCAGGGTGACGGTGCCCGCCATGGGCGGCGTCCACGGGAAGGAGGCCTGTCCCTGCGCATTGAGCGGGATGGAGGCGCTGATCGGCGATCCGTTCACGGTGAAGCCCACCGAGCCCTGAGTTCCGGCGGGGAACACGGTGGCGACGAGGGTGACGGTCTGGCCCTGGGTCAGCGTCGCGGGCGCCGTGATGGCGATCGTGTTGCCGCTGGGCGTGGCGATCACGGTGTCGGTGGGGGACATCGCCGATGCCGCCGCATTGGTGTCGCCGCCGTAGCGGGCCTGGAAGAAGTACGTGCCAGCGGCCGGCGGCGTCCACCAGAAGTAGGCGAAGGACTGGCCGTTGCCCGGGCCGGGGGTCAGGCCCATGGCGCCGCTCACCGCGGCGTTGTTCGCGTTGACCACGGTGATCTGGCCGGTGGGCGAGTAGGCGCTCGGGCTCTGCGACTGGACGACGACCTGCACCCTGACGGCCTGGCCGACCGTCGCCGTGTTGGGGGCGCTCACCGTCGTCGTCGTGCTGACCTGCGTGATGTTGGCGCCGCCCAGGAGCACCGGATCGCACGTGCTGCCGACGGTCGCCTGGGAGACCAGGCCCACGGTGTTGGGCGTCCACGTGAAGGTCGCGTTGCCGTTGGAGTCCGACACGACGGGGTTCGCCGTGCTGATCGTGCCGTTGCTGTACTGGGCGGAGAAGGACAGCTCGTTGTTGGGGCAGATCCCCTGGACGCTGATGAACTGCGGCACTCCGACGGGCCCGGAGCCGTAGCCGCTCCAGGTGGCCGCCTGGGCCGGGACGGCGGCCAGGCCGATCGTGCCGACGACGAGCGCTCCAGTGGTGAGTGCGGTGGTGATGATGGCGCTGACGCGCCTGGTCGACATGCGCATGGTGTCCATGGGGAACTGCCTCTCCGAGATGGTTCTGCCACGGTACGTCAGGAGGCCGTCATTGGGCCGGTCCCACGCGGGAGGAGGCGTGGCGACTGTGGGGTAGAGTCGGGGCGCTTCGGGCGATTAGCTCAGTGGTAGAGCACTCGCTTCACACGCGAGGGGTCACTGGTTCGAACCCAGTATCGCCCACCGGAGTTGCGTCTGGGCGACCAGCGGCTTCGGTCTATCGGCCGAGTGGCTGCACGGCGAAGACCGAGGGCTCGTTCTGGCTGGAAACGCACGTCGTCGTGATGCCGGTATCGATGTCCTGGCCCTTGTAGTAGATCGCGACCTTCGGCTTCGGGCCACGTCGGTAGTCGAAGGTCACCTTGACGGTGCCGTCTGGGTAGAGCATCGGGCTGCCCTCCACCGGGAACTCGATGCGCAGCAGTCCACTGGCCGGGATCTGCGTCGACCCATTGAGGCCCACGTAGCTGAACCCACCAGCCGAGCGATAGGTCATGGTGAGGGGAGTCCAGTCAGGGACGTCCGAGGCGCGGCACTGCACGGAGATGTTGAAGGCCATGGACGTGATGCGCCGACTTCTCAGGGTGAACAGCACATCCTCGTCCTCCTGCAGAATGTCCGCGTCCGCGCACGTCCCCGAGGGGAGCCCGTTGTCGCTGGTGTCGACGGCAGGAAGGCTCGCGCAGGTCGCGTTGACGGCCAGGCCCGCCCACTTGCCGTTGACCGGGACGACCCTCGCGGGCGTAGACGCCTCTGCCGGCACAGACGCAAGGCCAAGGACCATGGTCATCACGCCACCGATGATCATGCTGAGGCACCGACGCCCATGGACGCTTCGGATCTGCGGCAGACGTCGACTCATGGGCCGACCCTAGTGAAACGTCGACACCTCGGGGGGCACTTTCCGATGCCCTGTTCCCGCGCCCCCCTGATGACGGCCACGCGGAAGCAGCCCCTGCCATGGCAGGGCTCTCGTGCGGATATCATCAATAGGCAGTCTGAGTTGACGGCTCTGAATGCTCGCGAGGGGTCAGGGTTCACCGTGGTACTGCCCATCGGGGCAGCCATCGGCCCGATCGCCAGGTTCATGCAGGGGTATCTGCGGCACCGACGGGAGAGATGTGACGACGGCCTTCGATCGAGTGGGCGGCGACCGGTCAGTGGTCGTGGCCCGTGTCAACGGCGAGCTGCGCGACCTGGCCACCGAGGTGTCGGACACCGACGTCGTCGAGCCGGTCTCGGTCGACACACCTGAGGGCCTTGCGGTGCTGCGGCACTCGGCGGCCCACGTCCTCGCGCAGGCGGTGCAGGCGGCCTTCCCCGACGCACGTCTGGGCATCGGCCCGCCGGTCAAGGACGGCTTCTACTACGACTTCTCCGTCACCGAGCCCTTCACTCCCGACGACCTTGCCGAGCTCGAGAAGCGCATGGTCGCGATCCTGAAGTCGCGTCAGCGTTTCGCGCGCCGGGTGGTGACCGAGGAGGAGGCGGTCCGCGAGCTCGCAGCGGAACCCTTCAAGCTGCGCCTGATCGGCAGCGAGGGCGGGGCAGAGGTCATGGAGGTCGGCGGCTCCGAGCTGACCATCTACGACAACCTCGACGCGAGGACGGGCGAGCGCTGCTGGGGCGACCTGTGCCGCGGTCCGCACGTGCCCGACACGTCCTATATCCCGCCCAACGCCATCAAGCTCATGCGCACGGCTGCCGCGTACTGGCTCGGCGACCAGGCGAACGAGCAGCTGCAGCGCATCTACGGCACCGCGTGGCCGAGCAAGGATGCCCTCCGCGAGTACCTGACCTTCCTGGAGGAGGCCGAGAAGCGAGATCACCGCAAGCTCGGGGCAGAACTCGACCTGTTCAGCTTCCCGGAGGAGATCGGCTCCGGCCTAGCCGTGTTCCACCCGCGTGGCGGTGTCGTGCGACGCGTGATGGAGGACTACTCGCGACGCCGCCATGAGGAGGCGGGCTACCAGTTCGTCAACACCCCGCACATCACCAAGGCGGCGCTGTTCGAGAAGTCCGGGCACCTCGACTGGTACGCCGAGGGCATGTACCCGCCGATGCAGCTGGACGGTGAGGTCGACGCCGACGGCAACGTCCGCAAGCAGGCGCAGGACTACTACCTCAAGCCGATGAACTGCCCGATGCACAACCTGATCTTCGACTCGCGCGGCCGGTCCTACCGCGAGCTGCCACTGCGCCTGTTCGAGTTCGGCACCGTCTACCGCTACGAGAAGTCCGGGGTGGTGCAGGGCATCACCCGCGCCCGCGGGTTCACGCAGGACGACGCCCACATCTACTGCACTCTCGAGCAGATGCCGGGCGAGCTCGACGCATTGCTCGACTTCGTCCTCGGCCTGCTGCGCGACTACGGCCTCGACGACTTCTACCTCGAGCTCTCCACGCGCGACCCGAACAAGAGCGTGGGCAGCGACGAGGTCTGGGCGCAGGCGACCGAGATCCTGCGCCAGGCCGCCGAGCGCCAGGGCCTCGAGCTGGTCCTGGACGAGGGCGGCGCAGCCTTCTACGGGCCGAAGATCTCGGTGCAGGCGCGCGATGCGATCGGCCGGACCTGGCAGATGTCGACGATCCAGGTGGACTTCAACCTCCCCGAGCGCTTCAGCCTCGAGTACCAGGCCCCGGACGGCAGCCGACAGCGGCCGGTGATGATCCACCGTGCACTGTTCGGCTCGATCGAGCGATTCTTCGCGATCCTGCTCGAGCACTACGCCGGTGCGTTCCCGCCGTGGCTGGCCCCCGTCCAGGTGGTCGGCATCCCGGTCACCGACGCGCACATCGACTACCTCGCCGACGTGGCCGCTCGACTGCGGGCCCGGGGCGTGCGGGTCGAGGTCGACACGGCCGACGACCGGATGCAGAAGAAGATCCGCAATGCGCAGCGCGCCAAGGTCCCGTACATGCTCATCGCCGGCGAGGAGGACGCGGCCGCCGGGGCGGTGTCCTTCCGGTATCGCGATGGGACCCAGAAGAACGGGGTTCCCATCGACGAGGCCATCGACGAGATCGTCGCCGCCATCGACGCCCGGGTGCAGGTCTGACGTGACCGACGCCTGGGAGCGGCTCTACACCCCGCATCGCCTCACCTACCTGCGCGGGGAGGGCAAGCCCAGCGATCACGACGAGGGCGAGCACTGCCCGTTCTGCCGCGCCCCACGGGTGCCCGAGGACGAGGGACTCGTCTTCGCGCGCGGCAGCGAGGTGTACGGCGTGCTCAACCTCTACCCGTACAACTCGGGGCACGTGATGATCTGCCCCTACCGCCATGTCGCGGACTACACCGACCTGCGACCGAGCGAGGTCCTCGAGCTCGGGGAGTTCACCCAGCGCGCGATGACAGTGCTGCGCGCGGTGTCGGGAGCGCACGGCTTCAACATCGGCATGAACCAGGGCTCGGTCTCCGGTGCCGGGATCGCCGGGCACCTCCACCAGCACGTGGTGCCACGCTGGGGTGGCGACACGAACTTCATGCCGATCATCGGGGGGACGAAGGTGATCCCGCAGCTGCTCGAGGAGACGCGCACGCTGCTGGCCGACGCATGGGAGAGGGTCTGACGTGGCACGGTTCCTGACGTACGACGAGGAGCGGTCCCGGGGGTTCCTCGCGGTCGCGGGGATTCGCATCCTGCGGGTCGACGATCCCGATCATGACGAGGTCATGGTCGAGCTCCTCGGCGCGGACACTCAGGAGCGCGCCCGCATCGTCGCTGAGCCTCCCGCGGACGACGACGCCGCGGCGAGCGGCATGGGCGCATGGCACATCAACGCGGTCGACGAGTTCGAGACCGTCCTCGACGGCGAGGGCATCGTGGAGTTCATCACCGACAAGGGCCCCGTGGCGGTACTGCTCGAGGCGGGCGACGTCATGGCCATCGAGCGTGCCGAGCACCGCTACCGCCCCCTGACCCCGCAGGGGTGGGCGCTGCGCTTCGCCGGCGCGGATCTCGGCGCGGTCGAGACCGGGCGCGCGGCGAAGGCGTGGCCTGCGCCCTGACCGCGTCGTCCCGACACTCGGTCAGGTGCCCCGGAGCAGACCTGCCGCAATCGATGGGGGAACGGGCCCGTAGCCGGCCGGTTCACGCGTGAACGCACCCGTGCCGTGCGTGACGCTGCGGATGTCGATCGCGTACCGCGACACCTGGGCCTCCGGCACGACGGCCACCACGGTCGTCCGCCCGATGCCGTCGGCGTGCGTCGCACGGACGTTGCCGCGCCTGCTCGTCAGGTCGGCGATGACGGCGCCCACGTGCTCGTCCGGCACGTCGACGGTCACGGTGACGAGGGGCTCGAGCAGGGCCAGGTCCGCCCTCTCCGCCGCGTCCTTCAATGCCATCGCCCCGGCCGCCTCGAATGCGGCGTCGGAGGAGTCGACGCTGTGGGCCCTGCCGTCCACGAGGGTGACCCGCAGGTCGACGAGCGGGAATCCGCCGTGGGCACCCCGCTCCATCTGCATGCGCACTCCCTTGCGCACGGCGTCGATGTACGAGTGCGGCACGGCACCGCCCACGATGCGGTCTGCGAACTCCAGTCCCGCGCCCTCGGGCAGCGGCTCGACCTCGAGGTCGACGATCGCGTACTGGCCGTGGCCACCGGTCTGCCGGACCAGCCGTCCGGTCCCGGTCGCGGGGGAGCGGAAGGTCGCGCGGATCGACGGCTGCAGGTCGGTGACCTCGACCTCGACCCCGTACCGACCGCGGATGCGCTCGAGCAGCAGGTCGGCATGCGCCTCGCCCAGCGTCCAGGCCACGAGCCGACCGCTGCCTGCCGCGTGCTCGACCCGCAGGGTCGGGTCCTCCGCGGCGATGCGGGCCACCGCCGTGGCCAGCCGGTCCTCGTCGGCGGCGCCGAGGGCGCGCAGGGCGACCGGCAGCAGGGGCTCCGGCATCAGCCACGGCTCCATCACCAGCGGCAGCCCGGGGTCGGAGAGGGTGTCGCCGGTCTGCGCGTGCGCAAGGCGGCCGACGGCGACGATGGCCCCGGCGGGAGCCGCGGGCACCTCCCGGTGCTGCGCGCCCAGGAGGGTCATCAGGTGGCCCGCCCGCTCGTCGACGTCGTGGTCCGCGTGTCCGGCACGGGGAGGGAAGTGGCCCGAGACGTGGAGGGCGGCATCGGCTCGGAGCGTGCCGGAGTGGACGCGCACGACGCAGGTCCTGCCGGTGTGCGGATCGGACGTGGTCCTGACGACCTCCGCGACGAGGGGACCGCTCGCATCGCACTCGAGGGGCGCCGCGGGGGACCCGTCGATGTGCGTGACAACGGGCAGGGGGCGCTCCAGGGGTGACGGCAGGGCCCGCGCGATCAGGTCCAGGAGGAGCTCGCTGCCGACTCCGGTGCTCGTCACGGCGTGGCCCACGACGGGATGAAGGTGCCCGCGCGCAACGGCGCGCTCCAGGTCGGTCGTCAGCAGGGCGACATCCACGTGGTCACCGTCGAGGAACGAGTCGAGGAGGGTCTCGTCCTCGGACTCGGTCACCACGGCCTCGATCAGGGCGGCGCGCTCGGACTCGATCAGCTCCTGGTGGCGCGGCTCGGCGGGAAGGAGCCGTGGCTCGCCCTGTGTCCACTCCCAGATCTGCTCGTCGAGCAGGTCGACGAAGCCGGCGACGCCGCCTTCGTCGCCGTGGATCGGGAGGACGAGGGGCAGCACGGTGCCGGACAGCACGCGCTGGCACACCGCCACGGTCTCGTCGAAGTCCGCACGCTCGCGGTCGAGGTTGGTCACGACGACGAGCCGGGGCACGCCGAGAACCTCGCACTCCTCCCACAGCCGGATCGTCGCGGCGTCGACGCCGTCGGTCGACGAGACCACGAACAGGGCGCTGTCCGCTGCTCGCAGGCCGGCGCGCAGGCCGCCGGTGAAGTCGACGTGCCCCGGGGTGTCGACCAGCGTGATAGTCACGTCGCCCCAGCCGAATGTGGCGACCGCGAGCTCGACGGACCGGTGCTGCCGGATGGCCGCAGGGTCCCGGTCGCCCACCGCCGTGCCCTCGTCGACGGATCCGCGACGGGCGATGGCGCCAGCGGCGGTGAGGAGTGACTCCATCAGCGTGGTCTTGCCGGAGCCGGCCGGCCCCACGAGCACGACATTGCGAGCCTGCGCCATCGGGGACGCCACGGGCGCGGGCATGCCGAGGGGGTCCTGGCGTGCACCGGCCATGGCACCTCCTCCTGTCGTGCCCGGACCCGTGCACGGTGAGCGTCCAGCCTCGCGCAGGCGGGACGCGCGAGGCAAGCGCAGCGGACGTGAGCGTCGCGTGCGGGGATAGAGTCACGGTGTGCTGAACAACCCCGCCGCCCGCAAGGTCGTCAGCGGGGTCATCGAGCCACCGGCGCGCCTGCTCCTGCGCATGCACGTCTCCCCGGACGCCGTGACCATCGTCGGGACACTGCTCACGGTGGCGGTGGCGCTTGTGTGCCTCCCGCAGGGATGGTTCATCGCCGCCGTCCTCATCATGATCGTCGTCGGCATGAGCGACCTCCTCGACGGGACGATGGCCCGACTGTCCGGGACGTCCGGTCCGTGGGGCAACTTCCTCGACGCCACGCTCGATCGGCTCGCCGACGGAGCGATCTTCGGTGGACTGGCGATGTACGGCGTGTTCTGGGACCAGCCGTGGGTCACCTCGGGTGCGCTTCTCGCGCTCGTCACCGGGCAGGTCACGTCCTATGCCAAGGCGCGCGCCGAGGCCGTGGGCGCGACCGCGAACGTCGGGATCGCCGAGCGCGCTGAGCGGCTCATCATCGCGGGCGTGGCAGTCCTCCTCGCCGGGTTCGGTGTGCCGTACGTGCTGCCGGCCGCGCTGTGGCTGGTGGGCGCCCTCGGCCTGATCACCATCGGCCAGCGCATCTGGGCCGTGCGCGCGCAACTGCATGGCGCCGACCCGCGGGGCGCGTCGGGTGGCTGAGTCCGGCAGCGCTCGGCAGGTCACCGGTCGATCGCGTGACGCCGTCACCGGTCGATCGCGTGACGCCGTCACCGAGTGGGCCTTCGTCGCGGGTTGGCAGATCGTGCGACGCCTGCCCGAACGGAGCGCATACGCCGCGTTCGATCGCGCGGCCGAGATGCTGTGGCGCCGCGACGGCGAGGGTGTCCGGCAGCTCAAGCGCAACCTCGCGCGCGCGTGTCCGGAGGCGGATGCTGCGGAGATCTCCGAGCTGTCCCTGGCGTCGATGCGCAGCTACCTGCGCTACTGGTGCGATGCCTTCCGGCTGCCGAGATGGTCGGAGCAGCGCATCCGTGAGGGCTTCGTCCTGGATCGGCACGAACTCATGGACGACGCGCTCGCCGCCGGCGACGGGGCGCTCATGGTCGTCAACCACGCAGGCAACTGGGACCTCGCTGCAGCGTGGGCGTGCCTGCGGTACGGCGGGCTGACCACTGTGGCGGAGCGCCTACGGCCCGAGGGGCTGTACCAGCGCTTCGTCGCCTACCGGAGTGCGTTCGGCATGGAGATCCTGCCGACCGGTGAGCCCGATGTGGTGCGCATCCTCGCGCGCCGCCTGCAGGCCGGGCGGCTCGTGCCGCTCATGGGCGACCGCGACATCGGCCGCGCCGGAGTGGCCGTGGACCTGCTGGGCGAGCCTGCCTCCCTCCCGGCCGGGCCGGCCCTGCTGGCCGAGTTGACCTCGGCGCCCCTCTACCCGGTGACGATGTGGTTCGAGGGGCCGATCGCACGCGGCCGCGTGCACGATCGCGTCCTCCCGTCCACCGCAGGGGATCGCGCCGTGCGGATCACGGCCACCACGCAGGCCGTGGCCGACGCGTTCTCGATCGGCATCCGCGAGCACCCCGTCGACTGGCACATGATGCAGCCCGTGTGGCTCGCCGACCTCGATCCGGCTCGACTCGCGGCCCGCGCCTCGAGCCCCGCGGACATCGATGCCGGTGAAGGGACCGGCGCATGAGGGTCGGACTGGTGTGCCCCTACGCGTGGGATGTGCCCGGCGGTGTCCGCTCCCATGTTGCGGACCTCGCGGTCGCGCTGCAGGCCCACGGCCACGACGTCAGCGTGCTCGCGCCCGTCGAGGACGCTGAGACACTCCCGCCGTGGGTCGTCGACGGGGGCCGTCCGATCGCCGTCCGGTACAACGGCTCGATCGCCCGCCTGAGCATGGGGGTTTCCGCCACCCGCAAGGTGCGGGGCTGGATCAGGTCCGGTGACTTCGACGTGCTGCACGTCCACGAGCCGGTGGCCCCGAGCCTGTCACTCCTCGCGCTCTGGGCGGCTCGGGGCCCGATCGTCGCCACATGGCACTCCTCGCACGACCGCTCCCGCATCCTCTCGGCGGGTTACGCCGTCGCCCAGACCGCTATGGAGAAGGTGCGTGGACGCATCGCGGTGAGCGAGGAGGCGCGACGCACGCTGGTGACGCACGTGGGCGGTGACGCCGTCCTGATCCCGAACGGCGTGCGCGTGTCGGCGTTCGCCTCGCGCGAGCGGCTGCCGGGAGTCGACCCAGCGCGCCCGGCACTGCTGTTCCTCGGCCGGGTCGATGAGCCGCGCAAGGGGCTGGCCGTCCTGCTCGCGTCCCTGCCCACGATCGTGGCTGCGGTGCCTGACGTCCAGGTGCTCATCGCCGGGCCGGGCAGTGCGGACGACAGCCTGGCCGAGCTCCCCGAGGAGGTCCGGGCGCGGATCACCGTTCTCGGCCGCATCAGTGACGAGGACAAGGTGCGCGCCCTGCGCTCGGTCGACGTCTATGTGGCCCCGCACACCGGCGGGGAGTCCTTCGGCATCGTCCTCGTCGAGGCACTGGCCGCGCAGGCGGCCGTCGTTGCCTCGGACCTGCCCGCCTTCCGCCGGGTCCTCGACGACGGAGCCTGCGGGATGCTCTTCCCGAACCAGGATGAGCAGGGCCTCGCCGACCAGGTCGTCCTCGCGCTCGGCGACGCGGGCCTTCGTGCACGGATGGTGGCGGCAGGTGATGCGCGCGTGCGCATCTTCGACTGGGACCGCGTCGTCGACGACGTCATCGCGGTGTACGACAGCGTCCGACTGCCCGAGGAGAAGGTGACGGAGGACCTCCGCGGCCAGATCGTCGGCCGCCTGTCCAGGTCGGGTCGCGGAGGCGGCGGATGAGCGGCGCCTGGCTCCTCGTGATCGCCGCTGTCGTGCTCCTCGCCGTGTTCGGCCTGTACCTCAGCATGACCGCAGGGCGCATCGACCACCTGCACCGGCGCATCGACACGACGCAGCTCGCGCTCGACTCGCACCTGCTGCGACGATCCGCGGTGAGCACCGAGCTGGCGACCTCGCTCCTGCTCGACCCGGCGTCCAGCCTGCTGCTGGCGGAGGCCGCGCACCAGGCGCGGACCTCCGTTGACGCCGATGCGCAGGAGCGCACGCAGGCCGAGTCCGCGCTGACCGCGACGCTCGGCGCCGTCCTGACGCCCGAGGACGTCGACGAGGTGCTGGACTCTCCGGAGGGCCCACTCATGCTGGCCGAGCTCGCGGCGGCCTGCCGTCGGGTCCAGTTGTCCCGGACGTTCCTCAACGACGCCGTCCGCGCCTGCCGGCAGCTGCGCAGCCAGCGGATCGCCGCTGCCTTCCGGCTGGCCGGCCACACCCCATGGCCGCAGTCGTGGGAGATGGACGACACCGTCCCCGAGGGGCTGATCTCACGAGACATCCCTAGGATGGGGACATCGAATGAACGTCCGGCGTCCTGGGATGCCGGTCCGGATGAATGAGGGAGCCGTGGCGGACATGGCATCGGTCGGTACGGAGCGGGTCAAGCGCGGCATGGCCGAGATGCTCAAGGGCGGCGTCATCATGGACGTCGTCACCCCCGAGCAGGCGAGGATCGCCGAGGATGCCGGCGCCGTTGCGGTGATGGCGCTCGAGCGCGTGCCCGCCGACATCCGGGCGCAGGGCGGCGTCGCACGCATGTCCGATCCGGACATGATCGACGGCATCATCGAGGCCGTCTCGATCCCCGTCATGGCCAAGGCACGCATCGGCCACTTCGCTGAGGCGCAGGTCCTGCAGTCCCTTGGCGTGGACTACATCGACGAGTCCGAGGTGCTGACCCCGGCCGACTACGCGAACCACATCGACAAATGGCAGTTCACCGTCCCCTTCGTGTGCGGGGCGACGAACCTCGGCGAGGCGCTGCGCCGCATCACCGAGGGCGCGGCGATGATCCGCTCCAAAGGCGAGGCCGGTACGGGCGACGTCTCCAACGCCGTCACCCACATGCGCACCATCCGTCGGGAGATCTCGCGGCTCGCGTCGCTGCCCGAGGACGAGCTCTACGTCACGGCCAAGGAGCTGCAGGCCCCGTACGAGCTCGTGCGAGAGGTGGCCCAGGCCGGTCAGCTGCCCGTGGTGCTGTTCACCGCGGGTGGCATCGCGACCCCTGCCGATGCGGCCATGATGATGCAGCTGGGGGCTGACGGCGTCTTCGTCGGCAGCGGGATCTTCAAGTCCGGCGATCCGGTCGCGCGCGCCAATGCCATTGTTCAGGCCACGCGCCATTACGACGACCCTTCGATCGTGGCCAAGGTCTCGCGCGGACTCGGCGAGGCCATGGTCGGCATCAATGTCGCGGACCTGCCGGTGCACCACCGCCTGGAGGATCGGGGCTGGTGACGCCGCCGGGGCCCGTCGTTGGGGTCCTCTCCCTGCAAGGCGATGTGCGCGAGCACCTGCAGGCGCTGCAGGCCGCGGATGCGCGGGCCGTCCCCGTGGGCTCGGCCGAGTCGCTGGCGTCTGTCGACGCACTCGTCATCCCCGGTGGGGAGTCGACCACGATGTCCAAGCTCGCCCTCGCCGACGGTCTCATGGATCCCCTCCGCCGGGCGCGTGCGTCGGGCATGCCGATGTACGGCTCGTGCGCGGGCATGATCATGCTGGCGGACCGCATCCTCGATGCCCGTCCGGACCAGGAGGCGATCGGCGGCATCGACATGACGGTCCGGCGCAATGCCTTTGGACGCCAGGTCGACTCCTTCGAGACCGATGTCGAGGTCCCCGCCGTGGGCAGCCCCGACTTCCCCGCGGTGTTCATCCGGGCACCCTGGGTCGAGGAGGTGGGGGCTGAGGTCGAGGTCCTCGCCCGCGTCGCGAGGGGATCGAGCGAGGGTACGATCGTCGCCGTCCGGCAGGGGTCCCTCCTGGCGACCGCGTTCCACCCCGAGCTCACCGGTGACACGCGCATCCACGAGCTGTTCGTCGACATGGTGAGGAAGAGGGCATGAGCGGCCACTCCAAGTGGGCGACCACCA
>JAFMFD010000134.1 GCA_017856385.1 Actinomycetota bacterium | reverse complement strand
ACCGCCCTCGTCTGCCTCGGCCTGGCAGTGATCCTGCGCCGGGCCCCCAACCCACGTCCCGGCGACGAAAGGCTCCCGGTCGCTCAGGCCTTCGGACGGGTGGCACGGAACCCCTGGGCCTGGTTCCTCTACGGCTTGGTCTTCCTCGAGGCGGCCGCGCTTCTAGGTGGCTTCAACCTTGTGCCGGCCGCGCTGGAGGAGACCGGTTGGTCGCCAGCGGTGGCTGGCCTGACCACAGGGACGTACGGCCTCTTCGTTCTCCTCGCCTCTCAGGTCGTCCGACGCACTACGCACCGGACCTCGCCAACGACCTACCTGTTCGTGGGGGGCATGAGCGCCACCATGGGATTCGCGATTCTCATCCTCAACGTGTCGCCCACCACCGTTCTCATTTCGTGCGCGCTCCAAGGCATCGCTTGGGTGACTATGCACACGACGCTCCAGACCTGGGCCACGACCCTGTCGGATTCGGCCCGCGCGACGGCCGTTTCCCTCTTCGCCGGATTCATGTTTCTCGGCAATGGGGTCGGCGCAAGCATCACCGGGTATCTGCTGGACTTCCGCGGCTCGGTTGCACTGTTCACGACCGTCACGATCGGCACCGCCGCCCTCACCGTACTCAGTGTCGCCGGGGCGCGGCGCTATGCCCATCGCCTAGGGTGACGTCGTGGCGGCGACGCTGAAGGACATCGCGAAGAAGCTGGGAGTCCACCCGGCCACCGTCTCGCGTGCACTTAACCCTCGGACCTCGCATCTGGTCAACCCGGCCACCGTGGCGCGGGTCCGCAAGGCGGCGGACTCCCTCAACTACGTGCCAAATCCGATGGCCTCCGGCCTGCGTACCTCACGTTCGCACACCGTAGGTGTGGTGATTCCGGACCTCACAAATCCGCTCTTCCCAGGCATGGTTCGAGGCATCCAAGACACCCTGTCCCGAGCCGGATACACCCCGCTGGTAGTGAACACGGACAACGATGCCGAGGTCGAGGCCTCGATGGTCGCGTCCCTGCGCGCTCGCCGAGTGGACGGGTTCATCTTGGCGACAGCACGCCGCGACCATCCCCTCCTCGCCGAACTCACCGACCGGTTCCCCATCGTGCTGATCAACCGGATCACCGACACCGTGCAGCTCCCATCCGTCACCGCTGACGAGCAGCACGGCATCCGGCTGGCCGTGGACCATCTGTTCGACCTCGGCCACGTAGAGATCGGCCATGTTGCGGGGCCGACCTGGTCATCGACGGGGCACGAGCGTTCGCAGTCCTTCGCCCGCGCGATGCGGGAGCTCGGACTCACGACCACCCGGCGCATCGTGCCCGTCACCGGTTGGAGCGTCGGCGCGGCCCGCACGAGCGCGGCCATGCTGCTGGACAAGCACCCTGAGCTCACAGCGGTCGTGGCGGCGAACGACCAACTCGCTCTCGGGACCATCCAGGCCGCACGCGCGCTCAAGCGACGCGTGCCCCGCGACCTGAGCGTGGTGGGCTACAACGACATGCCCTTCATGGACCTGGTGGATCCTCCCCTGACTACTGTCCATGTCCCGCAGCATGAGATCGGGTCCGAGGCTGCCCGACTGCTCCTGGCTCAGCTCGCCGAGGAGCGATCGCTGGCCGTCAAGCAGGTTCGACTCACTCCGGAACTCATCGTTCGGAGTTCTGCCGGACCCCTCCGTTCCCCCTAGTCCCCGTCCTTGCCCTGTCCCGCCAACCTGTGAGGAATGATGCACACGCGGATGCTCGGTACTGGCTCAGCTTCGCTCGAGGTGTCGGAGCTCGGGCTTGGATGCATGGGGATCACCTACGCCTACGGGAAGACCGATCAGGACGAGGCGCGGGCCACGGTCGAGCAGGCCATAGATCTCGGCATGAACATGCTCGACTCGTCGGACTCCTACGGCCCGTACACGAATGAGGAGTTCCTCGCGCCCATCATCGCCGGCAACCGCGACCGACTGGTGATCGCGACCAAGTTCGGCCAGCGGTTCCACGAGGACGGCCGCCGCAGCATCGATGGCCATCCGTACTACGTGCGCTCAGCATGCGAGGCGAGCCTGCGACGACTCGGCGTCGAGTGCATCGATCTGTATTACCAGCACCGCGTGGACCGGTCAGTTCCCATCGAGGAGACGTGGGGCGCCTTGTCGGCCCTCGTCCAAGAGGGCAAGGTTCGTCGACTGGGTCTCAGCGAGGCGTCGGCCGAGTCGATCCGCCGGGCGCACGCGGTGCACCCGGTCACCGCGCTGCAGACCGAGTGGTCTCTGTCCACCAGGGATGTCGAGGCCAACGGAATCCTCGCCACCGTCCGCGAACTTGGCATCGGCTTCGTCGCCTACTCCCCGCTCGGTCGCGGGTTCCTCACCGGCGGGATCCAGTCCCCCGAGGACCTCCCTGTCGACGATGGCCGGCGCACCTGGCCCCGATTCCAGGCCGAGGCCCTCGAGGCCAACCGGTCGATCCTGGCCGGTGTCAGCGAGGTAGCCCAGGACCTCGGCGTGACCAACGCCCAGGTGGCGCTCGCGTGGGTGCTGGCCCAGGGTCTCGACGTCGTTGCCATTCCCGGCGCACGAAGCCGCGCCCATCTCGGGGACAACGCAGCTGCCACCGGCATCTCCCTCAGCGCGCAGCAGCTGGCCCTCCTCGACGCCGCCGCTCCCGTGGGGGAAACCACGGGCGGCCGCTACCCAGATGCCCTCATGGGATCACTCAACGCCTGACGTTCAGCCTCTGCGGAGCAGCGCGCGCGGACCGGGGGCGATGCCGACCGCGAGGAATGCCATCCCCATCCCGACGATCAGGTGGCCGTCCACGACGTCGGTCAGCAGCAGATCCAAGGCGAGCGCTCCAAGCAACTGGCCCGCGGTGGTGAGAAGGCCCAGAGCCAGCACGCCGACACGCCCCACCACCCACGCCGCCGTGGCTACCCAGACCGACCCGATGATCCCGCCCAGATAGAGCCAGGCCGGGCTGCTAGGCAAGGGCGACGCGCTCGCTGCCCCAGCCACGACCAATACGACCAGCAGCAGGCCGAGGAGCATTCCGCCGGTGATGAAGGTCACATAGGAGGCCATGAGCGGCTCCCCTGTCCGCGCAACGATCCGAGCGTTCACGGCCTGCTGCACGGCCACTCCGATGCCCGTGGCGACCACGAGGAGCACGACGGGGATCGACAGGTCTCCGGCCCCGACACGCCCCTGGACGGAGACGAAGATCGCCAGGATCCCCAGAACCGCGGACGCGACCCGGAAGCCGGAAACCGGCTGGCGTCCGCGAGGCCCCAGCCCTACGGCATCGACCACCAGAGAGGCCGAGTTCTGCCCGGCCACGAGGGCCACGGCGAACAAGGCGACGCCGATCGTCGGAACCGAGGCGCTCTGGGAGAAGATGAACAGCGCGCCGAACACTCCGCCGAGCGCCTGCCACCACGGCACCCTGCCGCGTGCGATGTCACGGATGAGCACGATGAGGGTCGAGCGCAGGCGATGCGACACCGCCGCGAGAACTGTGAGGAGTACGAGGCCCACCCCGAAGGAGATCACCGCGGCCTGCAGGCCGGAGCCCACAGCTATCGCGAGGGACCCGTTGGCTCGGGACTGGATGGCCGTCAGTGATCCGATGAAGATGCCCGCGGCAACGGCGAACGCCTCGGGGCCTCCAGGGCGCAGCGACGTCATCGGCGCAGGCTAGTGGAAGAAATGACGGGTCCCCGTGAGGTACATCGTCACGGCCGCCTCGTTGGC
>JAFMFD010000051.1 GCA_017856385.1 Actinomycetota bacterium | reverse complement strand
CGGATCCAGCCGCGCTGCGCGAAGTCGGCGAGCGCCTTGTTCACGGTCTCGCGGGAAGCCCCGACCAGCTGGGCCAGTTCCTCCTGCGTCATGTCGTGCGTGACGAGCAGGCCCTCGGTCGTGACCGTGCCGAACTTCTCGCCGAGGTCCATCAGTGCCTTCGCGACGCGGCCGGGCACGTCGGAGAAGACGAGGTCGGCCATTGCCTCATTCGTGCGTCGGATGCGGCGGGCGAGGGCCTGGAGCAGGGCGGTGGCCACCTCGGGACGACCGGCGAGCCACGGGCTCAGCTGGTCGTTGCCGAGGGCGAGCACCACGGAGTCGGTCAGCGCGGTGGCCGTGGACGTGCGGGTCCCCGGGTCGAACAGGCTGATCTCGCCGAACATCTCGCCCGGGCCCAGCACCCCGAGCAGGGACTCGCGTCCGTCGGCGGACGTGCGGCCGAGCGTGACCTTGCCCTCGACGATGACGTACATGTGGTCACCCGGATCACCCTCGGCGAAGATCACCTCGCCCTTGGCGACGTCGCGACTGACGAGGGAGGCGCGAAGTGCGGCGGCGGCCTCAGGGTCGAGCGCGGCGAACAGCGGAGACTGGAGGAAGGCCTCTTCCATCGTCGCGGCTCCGGTTCTCGGTCGCCGTGGTCGGCGACGCCCTGGCCTCCGCGGCGGCGTACCACGGCGGCCTGCCCTGCGCGACATACGCTATCGGCATGCCTCCACGCACCGCCAAGGGAGTCGTGGAGGATCTCCCCGCCCGACGCAGGCGGGCCCGGCGCATCGTGAAGACCCTGGGTGCCACCTATCCCGACGCGCACTGCGAGCTGGACTTCCGCAGCCCGCTCGAGCTCCTGGTGGCGACCGTGCTCAGCGCCCAGTGCACCGACCAGCGGGTCAATGCGGTCACGGGCCCCCTGTTCGCCCGCTTCCCCGACGCAGCCGCCTATGCAGCGGCCGATCGGGGCGAACTCGAGGCGCTGATCGCCCCCACCGGGTTCTTCCGGCAGAAGGCCGCCACCCTCCAGGCCATCGGCCAGCAGCTCTGCGAGCGCTACGGGGGCGAGGTGCCGGCGCGCCTGGCGGACCTCGTCACCCTGCCGGGCGTGGGCCGCAAGACGGCGAACGTGGTCCTCGGCAATGCGTTCGACATCCCCGGCATCACCGTCGACACCCACCTCGGCAGGCTCGCCCGGCGCTTCGGCTGGACCACGCAGACCGATCCCGAGAAGGTCGAGGCCGACCTAATGGAGCTGTTCCCCCGGGCTGACTGGACGCTCATGTCGCACCGGGTCATCTGGCATGGCCGACGCCGGTGCCATGCCCGCCGTCCGGCCTGCGGTGCCTGCCCGGTGGCCGCGCAGTGCCCGGCTTTCGGAGAGGGCCCGACGGATCCCGTTGAGGCGGCCCGGCTGGTCCGCGAGTCGGGCCGGGCATGACGGTCGAGTGGGCACGACGCGGTCAGACCTTCCCCGAGGCGGTGGCGCGGATCCCCGCGTGGCTGCACCCCGTCGCCGACCTCGCCGACCGACTGACGGCCGAGGAGCTCACGCGTTTCGTGCCCGAGCACGGCGAAGGCCGACACTCGGCCGTGCTCATGCTGTTCGGCCCCGATCGCGACCTGCTCGTCATCCAGCGGGCCAGCACGATGCGGGCGCACGCCGGCCAGCCGGCGCTCCCCGGCGGCGCGGTGGATGACGGCGAGACCGCGATCGAGGCCGCCCTGCGCGAGGCGCAGGAGGAGACCGGCCTCGACCCTGCGGGCGTCGAGGTGTTCGCCCAGCTGCCCGACCTCTGGCTGCCGGTGACCGGGTTCGTCGTGACGCCCGTGGTCGGCTGGTGGTCGCAGCCCAGCCCCGTGTGGGCGCAGGACACCGCCGAGGTCGAGAGCGTGCATCGAATCACGATCGAGGAGTTCGTCGACCCGGCGCATCGGTGCCGTGTCGTGCACCCCTCGGGCTACGTCGGGCCGGGCTTCGAGGTGCAGGGCCTGCTGGTCTGGGGGTTCACCGCGGGCCTGGTGTCCGGGCTGCTGGACCTCGTGGGCTGGTCGCGACCCTGGGACGCGGACCGGCTGGTCCCCCTCGACGATCCGGGTGGGCAGAGGTGACTGTCGTCGACTGGGTGCTCATCGGCGCGCTGGTCGTGTTCGCGATCGCCGGCTGGTTCCGGGGCTTCGTCGCCGGCCTGCTGTCCTTCATCGGCTTTCTCGGCGGCGGGCTGCTCGCAGCCTTCCTGCTGCCGAGCGCGGTCGATGCGCTGATCGAGGCCGAGTGGCTGAAGGTCGCCGCGGTGGCCATCGGGGTGCTGCTCGCCGCTCTGCTCGGGCAGTTCGCCGCGTCGATCCTCGGCCAGCGCCTGCGCGGTGCGATCACCTGGCGGCCCGTGCGGCTCGTTGACAACGTCGCCGGCGCAGCGCTCAACGTCATCGCGTTCGCCGCCGTCCTGTGGATCATCGCAAGCGCGCTCGCCTACCTGCCCGTCAGCCTCGTGTCGGAGCAGGTCACGAACTCACGCGTCCTCATCGCGCTCGACTCGGTCGTGCCCGTGCAGGCGCGCAACGCGTTCGCCAGCCTGCGCACCCTCGTGGGCCAGTCCGACGTGCCGCGCGTGTTCTCCGGGCTCGCGACGATCACCGGACCTGATGTCGCTCGGCCCGATCCGGCATCGATCACCGAGCGCGTCGACGAGGCACGCGAATCCGTCGTCCTCATCAGCGGAAGCACTCCCGAGTGCGCATCGGCAGTGACCGGAAGCGGCTTCGTGGTCGAGCCCGGACTCGTCATCACCAATGCGCACGTCGTCGCGGGAGTCGACGATCCCGCCGTGCGCGTGCGCCTCGGTGATGGACCGCTGCGTGGGCAGGTCGTCCACTTCGACCCGATGGTCGACATCGCACTGGTCGCGGTGCCCGAGCTCGAGTCGCCACCGCTGGCCCTCGCCGATCAGCCTGCACGATCCGGCGACGATGCGGTCGTGGCGGGCTTCCCGTCATCGGGGCCCTACCGCGTGGAGCCTGCGCGCATCCGCAGCGTCGTCCAGGCGATGGGGGATGACATCTACGGCAACGCGGGCGTCGAGCGGGAGGTGTACGCCTTCCGCGGCATCGTGCTGCCCGGCAACTCGGGCGGACCCCTGCTGCGTCCGAACGGCGACGCGCTAGGCATGGTCTTCGGGGCTGACGACGAGGCCGAGTCGACCGGCTACGCCCTCACCGCCGCGCAACTGCGAGCCGCGCTCTCCGCGCCGCGCACCGAGAGCGTGGACACCGGCACGTGCCGCATCCGCGACTGATCAGTCGCGGAGCAGGATCGCGCACCGCAAGCGGACTGCGTCGACGTCGACACCGTCAGGCAGTGAGGATGCGTGGCCAAGGCCGTCAAGTGCTCGCTCCGCCAGCCGGCGTGCTCCCTCGCGAGATCCGCGTGCCTCGTGGGTCTCGGCCGCGCCCCACTGGGCGAGTGCGCGCCACGCGTCGCGCTCGTCGCCCCGGCACATGCGCCACCGCTGCTCGCACACCTCATGCGCGTGGAACGGCAGGCCGCGGAGGGTGTACTCCCAGGCCATCTGCCACGCCGCCGCATCATCGAGGTTGCCGACATCGGGCACGACGGGCCCGCGCTGATCGTCCTGAGCATCGGGCGGGAGGGGCCGGCCGAGGCGGTCGCGGGGCCGGTCCGGGCTCATCGCAGGTCCGGGCCCGCGAGCCATGTGAGCAGTGCCTGCGTGAAGTCGCCGGCCAGTTCCTCATGCGGGAAGTGGCCGCACGGCAGGTCGACGCGCGTGTACGCGGCCCGCACGAAGTCCTCGCTGCCGTCGACCGTCGCATTGAGGACCATCGGGTCGGCGGCTCCACTGATCTGCAGCACCGGGCGCTGCACGGGCGCCTCCATCAGTGACATGTAGCCCAGGCCGTCCGGCCGCACCACCGAGCGCACGGCCCAGCGGTGGTACTCGACGGCGGTGTGCGCAGTCGGCCAGCGGAGGAAGGCTGCGCGGTAGGCATCCGAGGCCTCGTCGTCGATCCATGACGCATCGGCGGACCACGAAGCGATGAGCTCGACAACGCGCGCCCCGTCGTTCGCCGTCAGCGACCTCTCGGGCAGGAAGGGCCACTGGAAGCCGAGAGAGTACGACATCGCGCGACGCTGGCTGCTGCTCGCGAGGAGAGCTGCGCGCATGCGTCGGGGATGCGGACTGCTGACGGGCACGATGGCGCGGACGACCTCCGGCTCGACGACTGCCATCGACCACGCGACGAGACCACCCCAGCCGTGGCCGACGATCACCGCCTGGGAGATGCCCATGCTGCGGATCACGCCCGCCACGTCGGCGGCGAGGGTGCGGGGGTCGTAGCCCTCCGGGGGATGGTCGCTGCCGCCATATCCGCGCAGGTCCATCGCGACCGCGCGGTAGCCGGCGTCCGCGAGGGCCGTCACCTGGCGGCGCCACGTCCACCAGAAGGTCGGGAAGCCATGCAGCAGCACGACCGCGGGGCCGCTGCCGGCCTCGACGACGTGGAAGCGCGCCCCGTTCGCGGAGACGTCGCGGTGCTGCCACGGACCGGAGGCCCGGATGACGGCCTCGGCGGAGGGCAGGGTCACGGGCTATGCGGTCGAGCCGGGGCGTGTCGGGGTGATCGCCTGCGGAGTACCGGTCGGGGTGCCCGACAGTGCCGCCTTGGTGCGCTCGAGTTCCGCCTTCGACAGCTCGGGCGCCTTGAGGCCTTCGAACGCCTTGCGGGCCATCAGCCCGGTGGTGACGCCGATGACGATCAGCAGCACCGCCACGATGAGCATCCCGGCCCACACCGGCAGGCCCAGGGCGACGATGACGAAGGCGAGCGTCAGCAGCAGGAACAGCGAGGCGAAGAACGCGACGCCCGCGGTGATGATCCCCAGCGCCCCGCCCTTGCCGATGGTGCCGCCCGTCTGGGCGACCTCGGCCTGTAGGAGCGCGAGCTGCGCCTTGGCCAGGCGCTGGGCGTCGGCGACGGTCTTGCCGACGAGCGCGGTGATGCTCGGCTGGGGCTGCGGGGGCATCGTTCCTCCGTTTCGCGTCCGCCCGCTGCGGAGACGGACGCACGTCAGGCTACCGGTCCGGTGGCTGCTGGAACACGTCCGGGATTCCGTCGTGGTCGTCGTCTCGGGACTCCTCTTCGTGGATGCGCGCGTAGTGACGACCCCGCAGGGTGAGCGCAGCCGACGCGAGGAGGGCGGCGATGAGCGACGCGGCGAGGATCGCAGCCTTGGAGGACTCGAGGCGGAGGAGATCGTCACCGAAGCCGAGCTCGGCGATGAGCAGGGCGACGGTGAAGCCGATGCCCGCCAGGACACCGATCGCGCCGACGTCGCGCCATGCAATACCTGGGGCGAGCGCTGCCCGGGTGAAGGTGGCAGTGATCCACGCGCCCAGGAGCACGCCGATCGGCTTGCCGAGGACGAGGCCGAGAATGATGCCGAGCGCAACGGGCTCGGCAAAGGCGGTCGTGATGCCGATCGAGCGCAGGTCCACGCCCGCGGCCATGAACGCGAAGATGGGAACGGCGATGCCCGCACTTATCGGGTGGATGCGGTGCGCCAGCCGATCGGCGGGCGATGCCTGCTCGCCGGGATCGGGGCGTACGCGCGTGAGCAGCCCGAGGATGACGCCGGCGACCGTCGCATGGACGCCGCTCTCGTGCATGAAGTACCACGCAAGCAGCGCAAGCGGCACGTAGAGCCATGGAGAAGTCCAGCGCTGGCGCTGCGCCAGCGCATACAGCGCGAACATGGCGATGGACGCGAGGAACCAGGGCAGGCTGAACTTGTCCGAGTAGAAGATCGCGATGACGGCGATTGCGCCGAGATCATCGACAACGGCCAGGGTGAGCAGGAATGCACGCAGCGCGACGGGGAGCCGTCGGCCGAACACCGCGAGCACAGCGAGGGCGAAGGCGATGTCCGTGGCCATCGGAACGCCCCAGCCGGTGAGGCTCCCGCCCTCAGACGTCGCATTGATGACGATGTAGATGAGCGCGGGGATCACCATGCCGCCGAGAGCCGCCGTAACGGGCACGACCGCCTGCGCAGGACGGCTCAGCGATCCGACCACGAGCTCGTGCTTGAGCTCGAGCCCGACGACGAAAAAGAAGATCGCGAGCAGGCCGTCGGCGGCCCACACGCCGAGCGGCAGGTCCAGGCCGAGAGCCGCCGGGCCCACCTGCCACGAGACGAGGGCGAGGTAGCTGTCGCCCCACGGGGAGTTCACCCAGATGAGTGCCAGTGCTGCGGCCGCGATGAGCAGGACGCCGCCGACGGTCTCGTCGCGCAACTGCTCGCGCAGCCAGACGAACTGGGGTCGCGACGGCCGGGAGAGGAACTCATTGGCCGTGCCCATGAATCGACCCTAAGGGCAGGGCAGAGGCGAGGCGACACGAGCAGGGGGCCTGCGCATCAGTCGTCGTCGGCGCCTGACTTCAGGCCCTCAGCGATGAGGCTCATCACGGCCGGGTCGGCGAGGGTGGTGGCGTCGCCGAGGGCGCGGTTCTCGGCGACGTCGCGGAGCAGTCGGCGCATGATCTTGCCCGAGCGCGTCTTCGGCAGCTCGGGCACGACCATGATCTGCCGAGGCTTGGCGATCGGGCCGATCTCGTGCGCCACGTGGTTTCGCAGCTCGGTCACGATCGCGTCGCCCTCCGCCTCCTCGGCGGGCACCCCGCCGCGCAGGATGACGAACGCGACGATGCCCTGCCCCGTCGTGTCGTCGTTGGCGCCGACGACGGCGGCCTCCGCGACCTTGGGGTGCGAGACGAGCGCGGACTCGACCTCTGTGGTGGAGATGCGGTGGCCGGCGATGTTCATGACATCGTCGACGCGGCCGAGCAGCCAGATCGCACCGTCGGTATCCCACTTCGCACCGTCACCAGCGAAGTAGTACTGCGGCCAGCGCGACCAGTAGGTGTCGATGTACCGCTGAGGGTCGCCCCAGATGCCGCGGAGCATCGCGGGCCACGGCTCGGTGAGCACGAGGTAGCCGCCGGAGCCGTGGCCGACGGGTGTGCCGTGGTCGTCGACGATGGCGGCGCCCACGCCGGGCAGCGGTCCCATCGCGGAGCCGGGCTTGCACCCTGTGACTCCGGGGAGCGGGGCGATCATCATCCCGCCGGTCTCGGTCTGCCACCAGGTGTCGACGATCGGGCACCGATTACCACCGATGACGTCGCGGTACCACATCCACGCCTCGGGGTTGATGGGCTCGCCGACGGAGCCGAGGAGCCGCAGGCTCGAGAGGTCCTTGCCCTGCGGGTACTCGTCGCCCCACTTCATGAACGTGCGGATGGCGGTCGGGGCGGTGTAGAGGATGGTGACGCGGTGCCGCTCGATGATGTCCCACCAGCGGTCCTTGCCGGGTGTGTCCGGCGTGCCCTCGTAGACCACCTGCGTCGCGCGATTCGCCAGCGGGCCGTACACGATGTACGAGTGTCCGGTCACCCAGCCGATGTCGGCGGTGCACCAGAACACGTCGGTGTCGGGCTTGAGGTCGTGGACGTTGCGGTGCGTGGACGACACCTGCGTCAGGTAGCCGCCGGACGTGTGCAGGATGCCCTTCGGCTTCCCGGTGGTGCCGGATGTGTAGAGGATGAAAAGCGGGTGCTCGCTGTCGAACGCCTCGGGGGTGTGCTGCGTCGACTGCCGGCCGACGATGTCGTGCCACCACACGTCCTTGTCGGTCCACTCGACGTCGCCGCCGGTGCGCCGGACCACGAGCACGTTCTCCACGCTCGGGCAGTCGGCCACGGCCTCGTCGACCGCGGGCTTGAGCGGCATCGCCGACCCGCGTCGGTTCTGGCCGTCCGCGGTGATGACCAGCTTCGCGGTCGCATCGTCAATGCGTGAGCGCAGCGCCTCCGCCGAGAACCCGGCGAACACCACGGAGTGCGGTGCGCCGATGCGCGCGCAGGCGAGCATCGCGACGATCGCCTCGGGGATCATCGGGAGGTAGATCGCGACACGGTCGCCGGCGGCTACGCCGAGCTCGGTCAGCGCATTGGCCGCCTGGCAGACCTCGTCCTGCAGCTCGCGGTAGGTGACATCGCGGCGATCGCCCTGCTCGCCCTCGAACTGCAGCGCGACCTGATCCCCGAAGCCGTCCTCGACGTGGCGGTCGACGCAGTTGTAGGCGACGTTGAGCCGCCCGCCGACGAACCACTTCGCGAACGGGGCCTGCGACCAGTCGAGGACCTGTGACCACGGCTCGGCCCAGGTGAGGTGGCGGGCCTGCTCCTCCCAGAACGCAAGGCGGTCGGCGTCGGCCTGCGCGTAGATCGACGGCTGCGCATTCGCCTGCCTGGCGAACTCCGGCGTGGGAGGGAAGACCCGCTCCTCGTAGGACAGGTTGGACAGGGCTGCGTCGTCGGCCATGCGGCCAAGTGAACCAAAGGCCTTGGTTGGATGGGGCCGTGTTGCCCACACCAGCCGACCCCCTTGCCCCGCTCGCGGGGATCCCGGAGGTCGCCGAGGCAGCTGCGGCAGCGCGGGCCGAGGTGGACGCCCTCCTGTGGCGTCGGGATGTGCGCGGTGCGGCCGTCGAGGTCGCGTCCGCCTCGATCCAGCGGGGCGGCCGGGACTCGGCGACGATGGACGGTGCCGACGTCGCCGTTGTCGATGACTCGCCGATGGGCCGCGTCCTCGACGCCGCACTGCGGGTGACGGCCGCCGTCCCGACGCAGGTCGACACTTTCGTGGTCGCGCCCCTGCAGGCCTGGGCGCACCTGCACGCGCTCGCCGCGACCGGCTTCGTCCCGGCGGATGCGCTGGGCCGGCCGCGGCCGGACGATCACGCCGATGATCCGCTGAACCTGGGCGCGCTGCCGGGCCCGCGCGAGGCTGCCGATCGGCTGGCGCTGCTCGCGCAGGTGCTGACGACGCCGACGCAGGCCCCGGCGCTGGTCATCGCCGCGGTGGCGCATGCCGAGGTCGCCGTGGTGCGCCCGTTCGCGTGGGGGTCCGGCCTCTTGGCGCGCGCGACGACCCGGCTTGTCCTGGCTGCGCGGGGGGTGGACCCGTCGCTGTTCGGCATCCCGGAGCACGGGATGGTGGAGCTCGGCCGTCCGTCGTATGTGCGGGCCCTGCGCGCGTACGCCACCGGCACGCGCGACGGCGTCGCAGAGTTCCTCGTGTGGCACTCGGCGGCGGTGGCCGCCGGGGCGCGCGCTGTCGTGGTGCCGTCCTGATCCGCGACTCCTGCAGTTCGCGTCACTCCTGACCGTCCCATGTGACGCCAACTGCAGGAGTCGCTCAGCCTGTGGACAGGCGTTTGCCTGTCCACAGGCGTCGGGGCCCACGCTCGCGCCATGCCGCGACGTGCATCACCCGACCCCCCGCTGCGCACCCTCGCGCTGCGGGAGGAGGCGATCGACGCGGGACTGACGGGTGACCAGGTCCGCCAGCGCGTCCGCTCGGGAGCCTGGGAGCGCGTACGGCGCGGGGTGTACGTGCCCGACCCGGCGAGCGCCTTCGCGGGGCTCGATGACTTTGCGCGCGCACGCATCGAGCACGTGCATCGGGCCATCGCGGCGGCGGAGCGCAATCCGGGCGCCGTGATCTGCGACGCCAGTGCGGGGATCGTCCACCGGCTGCCCGTGCTCGAGATCCCCTCGCGCGTCCAGATGGGCGTCCCCGCGGGGCGGTGGACCGGCTCCCGGAGCGGGATCGACTTCCGGCTCCGGGACTTCGCGGATGACGAGCTCGTCCACGGTCGCGTCCCCGTGGCGACGGCGGCGCGGGCATGGCTGGACCTGGCCTGCACGGGCTCGCTGGCCGACGCGTTGGCTGCCGGTGACGCCGGCCTGCGCGCGGGTGCGCTGACCATGCCGGACCTCGACGCGATGCTCGCGCGCACCGAGGGGCGTCGCGGTCGGGTCAAGGCGGCACGTGCGCACGGCCTGCTCGACCCGTTGCGCGAGTCGCCGCTGGAGTCGGCGTCGTTCGCCTACTTCGCGGCGCATCGGATCCCGCTGCCGCGCTGCCAGGTCGTCCTGTACGCGGCGGACGGGCGGTTCCTGGGCCGGGTTGACGTCTGGTGGGAGTGCGCCCGACTGGTCGGGGAGTGCGACGGGCGGATGAAGTACGCGACGGCGGACGACCTCTACGCCGAGAAGCGCCGGGAGGATGCCCTGCGTCAGGAGGGGTTCCGCGTCACGCGCTGGGGGCTGGCCGACCTGCGCGACCGGGCGCTCGCCGACCGGCTCCGGCGGCTGCTCGCCTGACACCGGCGTGTGCGCGATACCTGCACTTCGCGTCACATCGCACCGTCGCATGTGACGCCAACTGCAGGAGCAGCGCTAGATCCGCCCGCCCGCACCGCGCCGACGGGCGTACCAGGTCAGCCCCAGTGCCACGCTCGCCAGCGCCACCCCGGCACCTGCGGCCACCGCCGATCGTCGCGTGCGCTGCTCGCGCATGGCGACCGGCCGGGCGAAGTCCACGACGGGCCAGCCGCGCTCGGTAGCGATCCGCCGCAGCTCGGAGTCGGGGTTGACGGCGACGGGATGCCCGACGGCCTCAAGCATCGGCAGGTCGGTCTGCGAGTCGCTGTAGGCGTAGCTCGCGGTGAGGTCGTACCCCCGCTCCTCAGCGAGCGAGCGCATCGCTTCGGCCTTGCCCTCGCCGTAGGCGTAGAAGAGGATCTCGCCGGTGTAGGCGCCGTCCTCTATCGCGACCTGGGTGCCGATCGCAAGGTCCGCGCCGAGGCGCTCGCCGATCGGCTCGACGATGTCGGTTCCGGACGACGAGATGATAATGACGTCGCGGCCGAGGGCCTTGTGCTCGTCGATGAGGTCGACCGCCTCCTGGTACACCATCGGGTCGACGACCTCGTCGAGTGTGTCGCCGACGATGCCCTTGACCTTCAGCACGTCCCAGCCCGTCACGAGCTGCGACATGTAGGCGCGCATTGTCTCCATCTGATCGTGGTCGGCACCGGACGCCAGGAAGACGAACTGCGCGTAGGCGCTGCGGATCACGTCAGCCCGCCCGATGAGGCCCTCCTTGTAGAAGGGACGAGCGAACGCGAAGGAGCTCGACTTGGCGAGGATCGTCTTGTCGAGGTCGAAGAACGCGGCGCTCCGCATGGTTCGACGGTACCTGCCGGTCGGCTCCCGATGCCAGCGTGACGACGACGACGCGGCAAGGCGCGCGGCCCCGTCCACAACCGAGTCGCGCCGCGCCGGGTGTCCACAGGCCGCGCAATCGCTGGTGACTGTCGCCACGCGCCCGCGCACTGTGGTGCAGCCCGCAGGCGGGGCAAGGAACCGGAGGTGCGAAGCGATGACCAGGCCCCTTCTCGTCAGCGACGATGCCGTGCTCGTGGACGAGGTGCTGCGCCTCGCCGCCGCCAGCGATGTCGAGGTGCACCTCGCCGCGGATGCCGAGTCCGCGCGTGCGCACTGGTCGCTGGCCCCGCTGGTGATCGTGGGCGCGGACCAGGCAGCACGCGTGGCGGGGATGCGTCCGGAGCGTCGCCGCGATGTCGTGCTGCTCGGCCGGCACCTGACGGACGTCGACTGGCAGAGGGCGGTCACGCTCGGGGCAGAGCACGTCGCCGCGCTTCCCGACGCGGAGCGATGGCTGATCGACCGGCTCGCGGACACCGGCGACGGTCCCGCCCGCCACGGACTGGTCCTCGCGGTGATGTCGGCGGGCGGCGGTGCAGGGGCGTCGACCCTGGCCGCCACGCTCGCAGCCGCGGCGGCTCAGGACCGCCGGGTGCTGCTGGTCGATCTCGACCCGCTCGCCGGCGGCATGGACGTCCTGGTGGGCATCGAGGACGTCACGTCCACGAGGTGGGACGACCTGGCCGACACGAGAGGCCGGCTGAGCATCGCCACACTCACGGCCTCCCTGCCGCAGTGGGCGGGGGTGTGCCTGGTCTCGTGGGGTCGCGACGGGGTCGAGCGCGTGACTCCCGACCCGCTGTCCGCCGTGCTTGATGCGGGGGAGCGCGGGTTCGACCTCGTCGTCGTCGACCTGCCACGCACGCTGGACGAGCAGACCGAGCTGGTGCTTGGCCGGGCGCGACGCGTGCTCCTCGTCACCGCAGCAACCGTGCGGGGCGTGGCTGCGGCATCGCGCATCGCGCCGCTGCTGCGCGAGCGGTCCGCCTCCGTCGGGCTCGTGGTCCGCGCGGTACCGCGAGGTGTGTCCGTCAGCGCGGTCAGCGCGTCATCGCAGACGCCGGTGCTCGGCGATGTGCCGTTCTCGGCCGCGGTGGCTGCTCGATGCGACGCGGGCGAGGGGCCGTCACTCAGCGACGCCTACGGACGCGCTGTGCGCAGGCTGCTGCCCGCTGCGCTCGAGGGGCTGGCGCCATGACGCGGGCGCTGCTCGATCGGGTGCGCACGCGACTGATCGAGTCGGACGCGGACGCGACTCCCGCTCGGGTGGCCTCGGCGCTGCGGGAGGAGGGCCTGCTGCTCGGCGACGACGCCGTGCTCGAGCTGGTCCGCACCCTGCGATCGGAGCTCGTCGGTGCGGGCCCGCTCGAGTCGGTGCTGCGCGACCCCTGCATCACCGACGTGCTCGTGAACGGGCCGGACGAGGTCTGGGTGGACCGTGGGTGCGGCCTGGAGCGGTCGGACGTCGCCTTCGACTCGACGGACGAGGTGCGTCGGCTCGCGCAGCGGCTCGCCACGGCAGCCGGGCGTCGACTGCATGACGCGGCGCCATACGTCGACGCGCGCCTGCCCTCGGGCATCCGCCTGCACGCCGTGCTGCCGCCCATCGCCGTCGACGGGACGCTGATCTCGCTGCGCATCCCGGCGCGGCAGGCGTTCACCCTCGACGAGCTCGTCACCCGCCGCACCGTCGATGCGGGGACGGCCGATGTGCTCAGGGCGCTGATCGGCGCGCGACTCGGCTTCCTCGTCACCGGGGGCACCGGATCGGGCAAGACGACGGTGCTCTCGACGCTGCTCGGCGAGGTGGCCGTGACCGATCGCATCGTCATCGTCGAGGACTCCACCGAGTTGAGCCCTCGCCACCCGCATGTCGTGCAGTTGCAGTCGCGGCTGCCCAACGTCGAGGGGGCCGGCGAGGTGACCAGCCGTGACCTCGTGCGGCAGGCACTCCGCATGCGCCCTGATCGGTTGATCGTCGGGGAGGTGCGTGGGTCGGAGGTCGTTGACATGCTGGCCGCGATGAACACCGGGCACGAGGGTGGCGCCGGCACGGTGCATGCGAACTCCCCGCAGGACGTGCCCGCGCGGCTGGAGGCGCTGGGGCTGATGGCGGGGCTGGACCGCAAGGCGATGCATGCGCTCATCGCGGCGGGCATCGATGCCGTGGTGCACCTGCGCCGCACTGCGTCCGGCCAGCGCATCGTCACTGGCATCCACGTCCTGGAGCGATCCGATGGCGGCCTCGTTCACTCAGTGCCGGCCATCGAGAGCGACGGGCTGCAGCATCGCCAGGGTCCGGGGTACGCGCGGCTGCGGTCGCGCATGGACAGGTGACGAGCATCGTTGCCGCGGTGGTGCTGGCCGCCGCGGCGGCATGGCTCGCGGCCAGGCCGACCTCCGAGCGCCGGCTTGCGGCGATGACCGGGACGGTCCGCGCGTCACAGTTCATTCGGGTGCGCGAGGCTCTGGTCGCCCGCCTCGCCGGCATCGCCGTCGGTCCTTATGCCCGACGACGCCGTTCGCGCGAGCGCACCCTCGTCCTGCATGCGCTGCGTGCCCTGACCAGTGAGCTCGAGGCGGGCCAGCCGCCGGCCGTTGCCATCCTCCGAGCGGCGGGCGAGCCCTCCGCCTGGCCGCATGCGGAGCGCGCGGCCCGGTGGGGCGGTGACGTGCCGTCGGCATGGGAGCTCGATTCGCGACGCGCCCCGGTGCTGCTGCAGGCCGCAGCGTGCTGGCGCGTGGGTGCCCGGGGCTCCGGGCTCGCCGCCTCACTGCGCACGGTCGGCGACTCGGCCAGGGCGGCCGAGGACGTCCGCGTCGAGATGGAGGGCCAGCTCGCCGGTCCGCGGGCGACCGCCCGCATGCTGGCCGGCCTGCCGGTGGTGGGCCTGGTCCTCGGCATGCTGATGGGGGCCGACCCCCTCGCCTGGTTGCTGGGCACGGTGCCGGGTGCGGCCTGCCTCGTGGCCGGCGTCGTGCTCACCGGCGTGGGCATGTGGTGGACCGGGCGCATCGCCCAGGCGGTGGAGCGTCGGCTGTGATCGTGATAGCGGTGGCGCTCGCGGCCGCCGCGGCCTGGTGCTGGGTGCATCCCCCGCTCGACCCGCGACTGGTCCGCATCCTGGGTCGCCGCCCTCCGCGCGCGACGGACCGGTCCGTGACCCGGTGGCCAGTGCTCGCGGGCGCCTGCCTGGCGCTTGGCCTGCTGCTGCTCGTCGGCGGGGTGCCCGGAGTGGCCCTGGCGGTCGCGAGCGTGGTCGTCGTGCCCCGACTGCTCGGCCGGCTCGAGTCGCGCGGCGCACGGGCCCGCCGTGAGTCGCTGGAGCGCCAGGCCCCGCTGCTCGCGGACCTGCTCGCGGCGACGCTGCACGCGGGCGCGACGGTGCGTGACGCGCTCGCTGTCTCCGGGGATGCCGTGGGATCGCCCACGGCCGACGTCGTGCGACCCGTCGTCGCGTCGATCGACCTCGGCGCCGACCCTGCGACCGCCTGGCTCACGGTCGGGGTGGCGCCTGCGCATCGGCCGTTGGTCGATGCGCTCGTCCGGGCGTCGGACTCCGGGGCGCCCATCGCGGAGCTGCTTGCGCGGGCAGCGGAGGACCTGCGTCGTGACCGTCGGCGGGATGTCGAGGTCGCCGCGCGATCCGCGGGAGTGCGGGCTGTCGCGCCACTTGCCGCCTGCTTCCTGCCGGCATTCCTGCTCCTCGGCGTGGTGCCGGTCATCGCCTCACTGGCCGGCGGTCTCATCGGGTTCTGACGCGGACGCGTCGTCGTCCACAGCGATGAGCTGCGCGTGCACTCCTCCCCAGCGGCTGACCGACCCCTGCTGCTCGCCGCCGCGGGGCGCGAACGTGGGCACGTCGGCGATCGACGTCGACGGTGTCGAGGGTCGACACAGCCACGACGAGCACAGCCGACGTGGCGAGCGAAGGGAGAGACCATGATTTCGAGCAACTTCCGGTCCGGGCAGGCGATGCGCGACCTGCGGCGGCGCGCACGGGCGAAGCTGGCGGCGGATGACGGACTGTCCACGGCGGAGTACGCGGTCGGCACTGTTGCGGTCGCGGGCCTCGGTGGCGTGCTGATCAAGCTGCTGACGAGCGACGAGGTGCGCAACCTCATCTGGACGGTGCTCTCGAACGCCTTCCAGGCGCTGCTGGGGTAGTGGTGCGGATGGTTTGCTGGCGGGGTGGGCGACCGCCCCGCCAGCGCATCACGCGCCTCGGGCGAGGGGCGTGCGACGACGGCATGGTGATCGCCGAGACCGCGATCGCGATACCGGCCCTCGCGGTGGTCGCGCTCGTGCTCGCGTGGGGAGTCTCGCTGATGGGCACCTCGCTGACGCTGGCGGATGCCGCCCGCCAGGTGGCGCGCGACATCGCGCGCGGCGTGCCCGGGGACGACGCGGTGTCCGCAGCGCAGGCGCGTGCTCCGGAGGCGGTCATCACCGTCGAGGATCTCGGCGATCAGGTGGAGGTCGCCGTCGCGCGGGCCGTCGCACCGCCGGTCCCCGCGCTGTCGGGGCTCACCGTGCCGCTGCGCCAGACCGTGGTGATCCCGCGGGAGTGGCTGTGGTGAGGCTGCGCAGCGATGCGGGCATCGCCGTGCTGTGGGCGGCGATGCTCGTCACGGTGCTGCTGCTGGCGGCACTGGGCGTGGGCGCATTCGGCGCTGCGATCGCGGTGCGCGCCAGGGCGGCGGCGGTCGCCGACCTCGCGGCCATCGCGGCCGCGCAGGGGGCCGGATGCAGCAGCGCGGGCGACCTCGCGCAGACGAACGGGATGTCCCTCGACGCATGCACGCAGGAGGACGGCGAGGTCACCGTCGAGGTCACCGCTCCGCCGCCGCCCCTGCTGGTGCGGCTGGCCGGCCTGCTCGACCAGCCGCCACCGGTCATCCGCGCGGCGGCGAGCGCCAGCGCCGGTGCCGTGGCGGGCGTCGACCCGCCGTGAGCGATTCGGCCGATCACCCATCACGTGGGCTCGAGGTCATTGTTCGGCCGCTCGGCCGGCGCTACTGGGCGCACGTGGTCGGGATCGCGATCGAGGTCGTCATCCTCTGGCTGATGTGGAACGGCGCCTCGTCTGCCTACATCGGCGAGCGCACCGCAGTGCGCAAGGCCGTCACGGACTAGCCAGCCCGGGCTGCTCCAGCAGCAGGTCCAGCAGCCGCACGGCTGCGGCCTTGTCGAGGGGGTTGTTGCCGTTGCCGCACTTCGGCGACTGCACGCACGACGGACATCCGGCGGCGCACCCGCAGGCGTCGATGGCCATGCGCGTCGCGGCCAGCCACGCCTGCGCCACCCGGAAGCCGTGCTCGCTGAACCCGGCGCCGCCCGGGTAGCCGTCGTAGACGAAGACGGTCGGTTGCATGGTGTCCGGGTGCAGGGCGGTCGACACCCCGCCGAGGTCCCAGCGGTCGCAGGTGGCGAGCAGGGGCAGCAGCCCGATCGATGCATGCTCGGCCGCATGCGCTGCGCCGGGGATGTCCGCCTCGGCGATGCCTACGGCCAGGACCTGCTCGGTCGGCAGGGTCCACCACACGGCGTGCGTGCGCAGGTGCTGGACGGGCAGGTCGAGCGGCTCCTCGCCCAGGCTCTGGCCGGTGAGCCGGCGTCGCTGGAACGACACCACCTGCGAGGTCACCTCGACCATGCCGTGGTGCAGCACGCCGTCGCGACTCGAGGCCACGGTGTCGAGGATGCGGATGTCGCTGACCGTGCGCGCGATCGTCGTGTAGTCGACGGGCTGCTCCACCGCCATCGCGACGGAGTCCTCGAG
>JAFMFD010000133.1 GCA_017856385.1 Actinomycetota bacterium | reverse complement strand
GCGCGTTCGATGCCTACACGCCGCCGACGAGCGGCGGCGGGCTCACCAGCGGCGGCGGGTCATCCGGTGGCGGGTCATCCGGTGGCGGGTCATCCGGTGGCGGGTCATCCGGCGACAGCGGTGGCGGCGGCTCCCTGCAGGAGATCAAGGAGGTGCGCCCCGCCTTCGGCCCCGTCAGCGGCGGCAACCTCGTGGCGATCATCGGCTACGGGTTCACCGGAGCGACGAGCGTGACGGTCGGCGGCAAGGCGACGAGCTTCCGCGTGGTCAACGACGCCACGGTCGAGGTCACCATGCCGGCGGCCTCAGCTCCGGGATCGGCGGACATCGCGGTCAACCTCACCGCTGCACGCGGGCGCGCCTTCGCACCCGGGGGCTACGTCTACCAGCCCAACGCTCCGGAGATGTCGGTGTCGACGACGTCGACGACAACCACGACCTCAACCACCACGACCACCGCCACGAGCCGGCCCGTGGCGGTACCTCCCGCGTCACTGGCCTTCCGGTCGAAATCCGCTGCGCTGCCCACCGGAATGAAGCGCACCCTCACCGCACTGGTGCGGGAGCTCGGCACGACGGGTGTCCGGGGCACGGTCGTGGCCTACGGCTACTCCAAGGGACCGACCTCGAGCGCGACCATCGCCAAGGCACGAGCCCGGAACGTGACCGCCTACCTGCGCTCGCTGGGGGTCAGCGGCCGCGTGTCCACGAAGATCACCATGAGCACGTCCGCGGCACGGAGCAATCAGGTCGTGGTGACCCTCACGAGAGCTCGGTGAGTACCGCGTCCGGAGCGAACACCGCCACCGTCGCTACGTCCCCGGAGAGCACCGCGTTCGCGAGCACGACGGCAGCGGAGTTCCACGTCGGCTGATCCGCCGTGAAGTACTCGCCGGGATCATCGAAGCGCTCGCCCTCGAAGTTCATGCCGCACCAGTACGAGCCGTCGTGGTGCCGCAGGAACTGCGCCCACTCGACCAGTGCGCGTGCGCGGTCGGAGTCGCCGACAGCGTTCAGCGCCAGCGCCAGCTCGCAGGTCTCCGCCGCCGTGATCCAGGGGCGGTCGGAGACGCAGCGCACGCCCAGTCCCTCGACGACGAAGGCATCCCACCTCTCCTCGATGCGGGCGATCGCCGCATCGCCGGTGAGCACGCCCCCGAGCACCGGGTAGTACCAGTCCATCGCCCAGCGCGACTTGTCCAGGAAGGACGGCTCACGGTTTGCGATCGCATCGGCCAGCAGGACGAGCGCGACGTCCCACTCGGGCCTGGGGCTCTCGAGGGTCTCGGCCAGGGCGATGGCGCACCGCAGGCTGGCGTGCACGCTGGACGACCCGGTGAGCAGGGCGCCGTCGGCCGGATCGTCCGCACGCCAGGCAATCTCGCCCGTGGGCTGCTGGTGCTCGACGACATGCGCGATCGCCCGATCCACGACCGGCCACAGGCGATCGCGGAACCGCTCATCGCCCGTCGTCAGCCAGTGATGCCAGACCCCGACCGCGATGTAGGCCGAGATGTTCGTGTCGAGGGTGGCATCCACCACTCCCGTGTGGTCGTAGTAGGCGTACCAGCCGCCGTGCGCCTCCTGGCGCCGCGCCAGCCACCCGTACGCGCGCGCGGCCGCCTCGTGCCGCCCGCCGGCATCGAGGGCCATGGCGGCCTCGACCATGTTCCACGGATCGGTCCTGCCCCCGGCGACCCAGGGGATGCGCCCGTCCGGGAGCTGGACCGACGCGATCGCCTGCACCGTGCGCTGGGCGTCGGCATGCGACAGGACTGCGTCGGTCATGGCTTCACCGCGTAGAGGACGAGGCTCTTGCCCAGCATCGGGTTGAGCAGGTCATCGAGGCGTCGCAGCAGGGGCGGGTCCTCCATGATCTGCCGGACGAGCACGTCGTGGTACCGGCGGGCGAGCCAGCGGTCCGCGCGGTTGACTCCCCCCGCGCAACGGATCCACCAGTATGGCGAGTGCAGGGCGTGGGCCCGGCGTGAGCCACGGACGTCCAGACCGGCATCCGCGAGGCGGCCGGCCAGCTCGTCCGTGCCGTAGATGCGCACGTGCCCGCCGGGAGTGTCGTGATAGTCCGAGTCCAGCATCCAGTTGATGCGCTCGGGGACGGCCGCCGGCACTGTCACGGCGATCCGCCCACCCGGCGCGAGGACGCGCACGAGCTCGGCGATGGCGCGACGGTCGTCGGGGATGTGCTCGAGGACCTCGGCCGCGATGATGCGGTCGAAGCTGGCGCCCTCGAACGGCAGCTCCAGTGCGTCACCTTGCACGCACGTGAGTTCGCCGCCTACCGGGACCTCCCCCTCGGTCACCATCGCAGCCGCCATGTCGCGCACGCCCACGAGCTCACCCTCGTCGGCATCGAAGGCGACGACGCTCGCGCCGCGCCGCAGCACGGCGAACGCATGGCGACCGCCACCGCAGCCCATGTCGAGCACGCGGTGATGCGGCTCGATGCCGAACAGGTCGAGGTCAACGGTGAGCACGGGTATCCCTGCGCTCTGCGAGCTCCGCGCGCCAGAGGTCGATGAGGCCTTCGGCGTGGCTGCGCCAGGTGAAGCGCTGCAGAACGCGCTGGCGCCCCTGCTCGCCGAGGCGAGCCCGCTGCTGCTCGTCACCCAGCACCTCGATGAGCATGGCGGCCAGCTGCGACGGATCACCCGGGTCGACGGTGCGCGCGCACTCCCCATCCGGACCGACGACCTCCGGGAGCGCACCGCCCGTGGTGGCCACCACGGGGACACCGCACGCCATGGCCTCGGCAGCCGGGAGGGAGAACCCCTCGTACAGCGAGGGCACGACGGCCACCTGCGCCTGGGCATACAGCTCCACGATCCGCTCGTCACTCACGCCCGTGACGAACTCGACCGCGTCGACGAGCCCGAGCTGGTCCAGCAGGGCGGGCACGGCACTGCCGTCCTTGAGCCGGCCGATGACGACGAGGTGCGCGTCAGGCCGCTCGACCCGCACCTTGGCGAGGGCGTCGAGCAGGATGGTGAGCCCCTTCAGCGGAACGTCCGCACTTGCCGTCGTCATGAGCCGCCCCGGCACGCGCGCGACATCCGGCAGGGGCCGGAACAGGTTCTCGTCGACACCTATGGGAACGACGGTCATGTGGGCGGCGGGCACCCCCATCTGCGACGCGATGTCGCGCTTCGACGACTCCGACACTGTGACGATCCGCGGGATCTGTGGAGCGACCTTCAGCTGCATCCGCAGGAAGCCGTACCACCGCCACAGCGACAGCCGGCGGCGCCAGCCCTGCGCATGCGCGAGGTCGAGCTCTCGGTCGACCGTGATCGGGTGGTGGATCGTTGCGGTCACAGGCCAGCCTTCGCGCATCATCCTCAGCACGCCGGTGCCGAGGGCCTGGTTGTCGTGCACGAGGTCGAAGTCGGAGCGACGCTGGGAGAGCAGCCGGTATGCCCGCTCGCAGAAGGCCCACGGCTCGGGGAACCCCGCCGTGCACATGAGCGCGAACTCGCGAACATCGACGGAGCTGCGGAACTCGCGCACATGGGGCACGCGGAACGGATCGGGCTGGCGGTAGAGGTCCAGGCCCGGCACGGGCACCAGCTGCTCCGGGTCGTCGAGCGCCGGCCACGGCTGGCCGGACAGCACCGAGATCTCATGCCCGAGGGCCGCGACCTCGCGGGCGACGTACCGCGTGTAGACGCCCTGGCCGCCGCAGTGCGGATTGCCCCGGTACACCAGCCAGGCGATCCGGAGGGGATCGTCGGGGCCGGGGGAAGCACGCACAGGGGGAACCTACCGGGCTGCCCTCATCGGCTACCCTGAGATGGCTGCACGCGGGTGTAGCTCAATGGCAGAGCCCCAGCCTTCCAAGCTGGCCATGCCGGTTCGATCCCGGTCACCCGCTCC
>JAFMFD010000001.1 GCA_017856385.1 Actinomycetota bacterium | reverse complement strand
CTGCACGGCCCGAGCGGCGCGGCATGCGTCTTCGCCCCGCAGAAGGGTGCCACGCCCGCGGAGGTGGACCTCCTCGACCGGGGCCTGCGGGCATGGGCAGATGCGCTGCGATCCGCCACGGGTCACGATGCGGCAGCGCAGCCGGGAGCCGGGGCGGCGGGCGGCGTCGGCGCTGCCGCGTTCGCGGTGCTCGGCGCGCGGTTGACCTCCGGCAGTGCCGCCGTGGCGGAGGCGCTCGGACTCGATGCCGCGCTGGCCGACGCCGACCTGGTGATCACCGGGGAGGGCCGTCTCGACGCGCAGACGCTGGCCGGCAAGGGCTGCGGCCACGTCATCGACCTCGCAGCCCGGCACGCGGTGCCCGTCTTCGTCCTCTGCGGGACGGTCGACCTCACCGACGAGGAACTAGCGATGCTCGGCACCACCGGCGTCCAGCAGATGGGCCCCCCGGGGCCGGACCCGGCGGCAGCACTCGAGCAGGCCGCCCGGGCCGCGGTCGCGCGCAGCCTCGCGACCGGCTGAGGATCACGCAGTCGGGACGCTCCGCGTCAGCGCTGCTGCGACTTCAGTGCCTGGTCGCGCACGTCGAGGTCACGCAGGATCGGCCGCACGACGGCGTCCGGCAGACCTTCGAGATCACGCATGGCGAGGAGCTCCTCCTGCTCCGCCCGCACCATCGCCCGCCCGGCCTCGACATCCTGCCCCGGGCGCGAGGTGCCGGGGGCCTCCTCCTCATCGGACCGCCCGGTCGCCAGGGCGCCGGACGCCGCGTCGAGTCGGAGCTCCAGCGGCGTACGCAGCCGCTGGATCACCTGCGGGTCGAGCGGCCGGCCCTCGTCGAGGGCCTCGACCTCGATGTCGGCAAGGCGATCGAGCGCCGCGCGAGCGAGTCGCACGTCGACATGACGCAGCAGGGCCGTGTCGTCGTCCGCCCGCACATGGAGAGCACGGGCGAGCGGGCCGATGGTCAGCGACAGCAGCAGGGTCAGGACGATCACGATGAAGGTCGTCGCAAGGATCAGATCGCGACCGGGCACGGCCTCGCCGGTCGCGAAGACCACGGGGATCGAGAACGCGGCCAGCCCGGACACTGGCCCGCGCGCTCCCGCCCACGACAGGACGACGGCTCCGCGAAGAGCCAGTGGGTCCTCGCGCCCGAGTCGCCGCGACATGCCGACCATGGCGAAGACGAACAGGAAGCGCACGATGATCAGCGTCAGCAGCACCACGGGCACAAGAACGATCAGGGCCCGCAGGTCCTGATCGCCCAGCCGCTGGATGACATCCGGGAGCTCCATGCCGACCAGGAAGAAAGCGAGGCACTGCAGTGCGAAAGTGATGTGCTTCCACAGGTTCGCGCTCTGCACCCGGCCGGTGTGGCCGGGATCGGCGTGCTGGCGGGCCGCGATGATCAGCGCTGCGACGACGACGGCCAGGATCCCCGAACCGCCCAGGTCCTCGGCCAGCAGGTAGAGGCCGAACGGGACCACCAGGATCAGGGCGTTGATGGCGATGACGTCGCGTCCACGCGTGAGGGCCCAGGCCAGCGCAATGCCGCCAACCGCCCCGACGCCCACGCCCACGGCAACGGCCAGGACGATGGCGGTGCCCACCTCGACGAGGGTCACCGAGCCGGCGGCGGCCGCGATGACGGCGATGCGCAGAACTGTGAGCCCCGTACCGTCGTTCACCAGGCTCTCACCTTCGAGGATCGCCACCAGCCGCCGTGGCAGTCCCGCGCGACGGGCGACCGTGCTCACCGCGACCGCATCCGTGGGGGCGAGGACGGCGCCGAGCGCAGCAGCCATCGCGAACGGCAGCGCGACGATGAGGGCGGTCACCGCTCCCACGGCGAACGTCGTCGCGGTCACCAGCCCGATCGCCAGCGCGAGCACCGGTCGCCGTACGCGACGCAGGTCGATGAAGGACGAGCCCAGAGCCTCACCGAACACCAGGGGTGCGAGCACGGCGATCAGCACGAGCTCCGGCTCGGGGGGCGCAGTCGGCCCGATGGGCGCCGCGCCCACGAGCGCGCCCGCGACGATGAGCGGGATCGCGATGCCCCATCCCCGCTGCCGGAGGAAGGCCCCGAGCGCGACCGCGATGATCGCGGAGAAGGCGAATGCGCCGAGCGTCGTGTGCATTGCGCGCGAGCCTAGTGCTGCTGCCCCGCGCTCCGAGGCCGATGAGCAGCGGTCAGGCGAACTCGAACGATCGTTTCGCCAGGCCCATGAAGTAGCCGTCGATCACGGTGTCGACCGGTCCGTCGGGCTCGGCCGCGGCCCCGATCGCCACGAAGAGGGGCGCGAGGTGTTCGACCGTCGGGTGGGCGTAGGGCATCCCCGGCGCACGCGACCGGAAGTCGGCCAGCTCGTCGATGTCACCGCGGGCGATGGCGTCGGCGGCCCACAGGTCGAAATCGCGGCTCCAGCCAGGCGGCACCGCGTCGATGCGCCACTCCGTAAGGAAGGGCAGGCCGTGGGTGAGGAACCCGGACCCGACGATCAGCACGCCCTCGTCGCGCAGGGGCCGCAGCCGTGCGCCGAGGTAGATCAGTGACTCCGCATCGAGGGTGGGCAGCGACAGCTGCACGGTGGGGATGTCGGCCTCCGGGTACATGACCTTCAGCGGGACCCACGCACCGTGGTCGAGCCCGCGCGTGGAATGCACCGTGAGCGTGCCCGGGAACAGCGCCTGCACGCGCGCCGCGAGCAGCGAGGCATCGGGCGTCGGGTACGTCATCTCGTAGTAGTGCGGGGCGAAGCCGCCGAAGTCGTAGACCAGCGGCGTGCCCGCGTCGGAACACGACAGCATTGCGGGCGCGGACTCCCAGTGCGCCGACACGATGACGATCCCCGTGGGTCGATCCATCCGGTCCGACCACGCGCGAAGCTCCGGCACCCACACCGGGTCGTCGAGCAGCGGCGGTGCACCGTGACCGAGGAAGACCGGCCTCATGCCGCCTGTCCCTCGCCCTCCGACGCGCTCTCAGGCTCGGCGTAGATGATGTCGACGCGATCGGCCAGCGCCCGGCCGAACACCGGCGGCACCGCCTCGCGCATCGACACCTCGGAGTCGGCGAAGGTCGAGTCGACGAGGTCCTGCGGAGCGGTCAGCTCGAGGGGGTCCTCTGCTGCGCGGCCGAGGTACTCCTGCCAGGCGAGGTTGTGGGCCAGGTAGTCCTCCTGCGCACGGGTCAGAGCGGCGTGCCAGGGCAGGAACTCCAGCTGCCCGACCGCGTCGCCCGCCTCGCCGATGGCCTGCTTCCCCGTGGCCGCGGTGGCCGCAAGGTCCTTGACGAGCTGCTCGCGGTCGGCGTCCGTGGGCGAAGGGAGCTGCCCGAACTCCTCACTGATGCGCTGGACCTCGGTCTGGACGACCGTCATCTCCAACTCGGAGGCCTCGACCTCGCTGAGCAGCACGTCCATCTCCGCGGCGCGGACGCCGGAGTCCACCACGATTGTCAGGCCCCCACCGACGACGAGGACGACGAGGAAGGTGACCAGCCCGACCAGCGGGCCGAACCATCGGCGGCGGGTGATCCGGGTCATGGGGCCATTGTCGCCGTCCCGCGCACGGCGCCGCTCCACCGGCCCCCCGGCCCCGATGCCCACGCCATCGGGGCCGATACCGTGTGCCGCATGACGGCCGTGTCGCAGGAGGCGCCCTGGCAGCAGCGGTATGCCACCCTGCGCGAGCGACTCCAGGCGGAGTACCAGGCGATTCCCCCGGGCACACCGATCCGGCTCGCCAAGCGCACCTCCAACCTCTTCCGCCCGCGCGACGCTGCAGCGCTCGGCCTCGACGTGGCCGCCTTCGACGGGGTGCTGCACGTCGACCCGGTTACCCGCACGGCCGAGGTCCTGGGCATGACCACGTACGAGCACCTCGTGGACGCCACGCTGCCCTACGGCCTGATGCCGATGTGCGTTCCGCAACTGCGCACGATCACCCTCGGCGGCGCCGTCACCGGACTCGGGATCGAGAGCGCGAGCTTCCGCAACGGCACACCTCACGAGTCCGTCCTCGAGATGGACATCCTCACGGGCGACGGCCGCATCCTGACGGTGACCGGCGCCGACGACGATCCGCACCGGGACCTCTTCTACGGCTTCCCCAACTCCTACGGCTCGCTGGGCTACGCCCTCCGCCTGAGGATCGAGCTGGAGCCCACGCGGCCTTACGTCCTGCTGCGCCACGTGCGCTACGCCACCGCTGAGGCCATGACCGAGGCGATTGCGCAGATCGCGCAGGAGCGCTCGTTCGAGGGCCGTGCGGTCGACTTCCTCGACGGCACCGTCTTCTCCGCCGACGAGCAGTACCTGACGGTCGGCACGATGGTCGACGAGCTCCCCGCTGGGATGGCCCCGAGCGACTACACCGGCATGGGCATCTATTACCGGTCCATCCAGCAGCGGACGATCGATGCCCTGACCATCCACGACTACCTGTGGCGCTGGGACACCGACTGGTTCTGGTGCTCGCGTGCCTTCGGTGCGCAGAAGCCGGCGATCCGTCGACTGTGGCCGAAGTCGAGGCTCCGCAGCGACGTGTACTGGAAGATCATCGCCTTCGAGCGCCGGCACGACCTGTCCAACCGGGTGGCCCGCCGCCGTGGCCGCCCCGTCCGCGAGGCCGTGGTCCAGGACATCGAGGTGCCGGTCGACCGGCTGCCGGAGTTCCTCGACTTCTTCCATCGCGAGGTCGGCATCGAGCCGGTGTGGGTGTGCCCCCTGCGCCAGCGCGATCCGCAGGCACGCTGGCCGCTGTACGAGTTCGACCCCGAGGTGCTCTACGTGAACGTCGGCTTCTGGTCCACGGTCGCGCTCCCGGAGGGCGTCGACCCCTCCGACGGCTCGGTCAACCGCCGGATCGAGGAGATGGTCACCAAGCTCGACGGCCGCAAGTCCCTGTACTCCACGGCGTTCTACGACCGGGCGACCTTCTGGTCGATCTACGGCGGAGACGAGTACGCCGGCCTCAAAGACAACTACGATCCTCAGGGTCGTCTGAGGGACCTCTACGCCAAGGTGGTGGAACGCCAATGAAGCTGGCAGACGCCTTCTCCATGATCGTCCCGGCCGAGCGGGGCGTGGGCTTCCGGGCCTACGACGGCTCGAGCGCCGGGCCGGCTGACGCCGAGGTCGTCCTCGACGTGCGCAGCCCCCGCGCGGTCGAGTATTTCGCCAGCGCGCCGAGCCAGCTGGGCCTCGCCCGCGCCTACGTCCAGGGCGACCTGGAGATCATCGGCGACGCCTACACCGCCCTCAGCCGGCTCTACCCCCTGCCGCTGGACCACCTGACCTGGCGCGACAAGCTCGACCTCGCCCGTGCGTTCGCACCTTTCGCCGTCAAGCGCCCCGCGCCGCCCCCGCAGGAGCGCAGGCTCGGCGGCCGTCGGCACTCCAAGAACCGCGATGCCGAGGCGATCCACCATCACTACGACGTCAGCAACCGCTTCTACTCGTACGTGCTCGGCCCGTCGATGGCCTACACGTGCGCGGTGTTCCCGACTGCGGACGCCTCGCTCGAGACGGCGCAGGAGGAGAAGTTCGACCTCGTCTGCCGCAAGCTCGGCCTGCAGCCGGGCATGCGCCTGCTTGACGTCGGCTGCGGCTGGGGCGGCATGGTGCTGCACGCCGTCAAGAACTACGGCGTCACCGCCATCGGCGTGACCCTCTCGCAGCAGCAGGCGATGTGGGGCCAGCAGGCGATCTCCGACGCCGGCCTGGACAGCGTGGCGCAGATCCGGTTCAGTGACTACCGCGACGTCCCCGAGACGGGATTCGACGCGATCTCGTCGATCGGGCTCACCGAACACATCGGCCGCGCGAACTATCCGTCGTACTTCTCGTTCCTCTACGAGCGCCTGCGCCCCGAGGGCCGCCTGCTCAACCACACGATCACGCGACCCAACGACGGCTGGCAGACGCACTTCAAGAAGTCGTTCATCAACCGCTACGTCTTCCCCGACGGCGAACTGTCCGGTCCCGCGCAGGTGATGAGCGCGATGAACTCCGCCGGATTCGAGATCCGGCATGAGGAGAACCTGCGCGAGCACTACGCGCTGACCCTGACCCACTGGTGCGAGAACCTCGAGGCCAACTGGGATGCGGCCGTCGCGGAGTCCAGCCTCGGCACGGCGCGGGTCTGGCGGCTGTACATGGCGGCGTCGCGGCTGGGCTTCGACATCAACCAGATCGAGCTGCACCAGATGCTCGGCGTGCGGCTCGGCCCGGGCGGCTCGTCCGGGATGCCGCTGCGGCCGGGCTTCGACCGCGCGCCCGTCTCGGTCTGAGCCGAGGAGCGGGAGGCGGCGTACCGGTCCGTGGGACTGCGTTCCGTTCCGCGGAACAGTGGGCCACACGCGGCCCCGCCGGTCCCTAGCCTCGGAGTCCGCGGCCACGCCGACGAGTGACCCCCACCCGACGAAGGGATCTCATGGACTTCTACGGCCACATCATCGATGGCGCGGAGGTGCCCTCCCTTGACGGCGCCACCATGGCGGATATCGACCCCTACACCCGTGAGCCGTGGGCGACCATCGCCCTGGGCGGCAAGGCCGATGCCGATCGTGCCGTCGCCGCGGCCCGACGCGCCTTCGACGAGGGCCCGTGGTCCCGGATGGGCCAGGAGAAGCGCCAGCAGCTGATGCACCGCCTGGCCGACCTCATGGAGGAGCACCGCGACGAGCTCGCCATGGCCGACACGCGCGACATGGCCAAGCCGATCACGCAGTCGCAGCACGACGTGACGCGCTCGATCCTGAACGTCCGGTTCTTCGCCGACCATGCCCGCATGTCGACCGCCGACGCCTACCCGATGGACTCCGGCCATCACGCCTACAGCCGCTGGGACCCCGTCGGCGTCGCCGTCGCGATCTCGCCGTGGAACTTCCCGCTGATGCTCGGCACCTGGAAGGTCATGCCCGCTCTCGCCTGGGGCAACACCGTGGTGTGGAAGCCGGCGGAGGACACCCCCGTCTCGGCAACGATCCTGGCGCGGCTGGCCATCGAGGCAGGCTTTCCGCCCGGCGTGCTGAACGTCGTGCACGGCTACGGCCCGGACTCCGCGGGCTCGGCACTCACCGAGAACCCCGACGTCGACCGGATCACGTTCACGGGCGAGTCCGGAACGGGCAAGATCATCAGTGGCGTTGCGGCGCGCAACCTGATCCCGGTGAGCCTCGAGCTCGGCGGCAAGGGCGCCAACATCATCTTCGACGACGCCGACCTCGACAACGCCGTGCACTGGGCAGTTGAGGCGATCTTCCGCAACGCGGGCCAGGTGTGCCTCGCCGGGAGCCGGCTGTACGTCCAGAGCGGGATCTACGACGAGTTCATGGCCCGCTACAAGGCTGCTGCCGAGTCCCTCGTGATTGGCGACCCCAAGGACCCGGCGACCCAGTTCTCCCCCGCGCTCGCGAGCGAGGAGCACTTCACCAAGGTGTCGGGCTACCTGGGCCAAGACGCCCTCGGCGGCGGACATGTGCTCACGGGCGGCGTGGGCGAGGGCTGGGGGGTCCGTCCGACGATCATCACCGATGCACCGGGCACCGCTCGCGTGGTCAGGGAGGAGATCTTCGGGCCGGTCACGGTCGCGACGCGGTTCGACACCGAGGCCGAGGCCGTGGCCCTGGCCAACGACACCAAATACGGCCTGAACGCCATGGTGTTCACCGAGAACCTGTCGCGCGCGCACCGCATGGCCGCGAAGCTCAACGCCGGCACGGTGTGGGTCAACTGCTTCTTCATCCGTGACCTGCGCGCCCCCTTCGGTGGCGTAGGCGACTCCGGAGTGGGTCGCGAGGGCGGCAACTTCAGCCGCGAGTTCTTCACCGAGCCGAAGGCCGTCGTCATCCAGATCGACGCGTAGGGGACGTCGCGAAGGCCTGAGCCGGCCCGACTACTTCGCCTCGCGGACCAGGGTGATGTCGTACTCACATATCAAGGATCCGTCATCGCCCGGCACGAAGTCAGCGATCAGCGAGTCCTTGACGCCGAAGACGGTGTCGGAGTCGAGAAAGTCGCTGGCTCGGTCGAAGACGTGAGTCGTGAGCGGGATGTGACCGTCTGCGCTGACCTTCATGTGGATGTGGGCGGCGCGCCACTCGTGTCGCCCGGTATCGCGTAGCAACCGACCCACCGGGCCATCGTTGGGGATCGGGTAGGGCACGGGTCGGACGGTGAGAAACTCGTACCGGCCATCCTCATTGGTGCGAAATCGACCGCGCAGATTGGTTGCCGGCTGCACCTCGGGCTGCTGGACAGCGTAGAAACCTGTTGCAGCGTTGTGCCATACGTCCACGATGGCATCGCGGATGGGCGTGCCACGGTCATCCCGAACCACTCCTCGAACGATGGTGGCCTCACCACCATCCTCGAACTCGACGATCGAGCTTGCGTTCTCACGCCAAGGCGACTCCGGCACGTAGAAGGGTCCGAGGATGGTCGTCTCAGTAGCCAGGGCCTCGACATCCGAATGGTTGATGAGGTCGACCAGAGATGACAGCCCCAGAGTGTCGGAGAGCAGGATGAACTCCTGCCTGACGTCGTCGCACATCTGCCCCGTGGCCGTGAGGAACCGGATTCCTGCGAGCCATTCCGCGTCCGTCAGCTGCACCTCGGTGGCAAAGGCATGCAGATGACGGACAAGGGCCTGCATCACTTCTCGCATTCGGGGGTCGGGCGTCGAGCCGAGCCGCGAGACCACCTCCTCCGTCAGTGACGCCCCAGTCGTGCGGATCATTCATTCCTCCCTTGGGCGGTCATCCTGGTGAGGCATTCACGGGTGGTCACGAGAGGGAACCCCCGGGCCTGGCTCCTTGATATGCGGCGATGAGCAGAGCACGAACACCGTCCACGTCAACCGGACGGGGATTGATGGGTCGCGCGTCGACGACGATGGTCGCCACCTCCTCCACGGCATCGATGTCGAATCCGATGTCACGCAGGGATGTCGGGGCTGCGATGCGACTCGCCAGGATCCAGATCCCCTCCGCCGCGGAGGAGCAGGAGATGCCCGCGGAGTTCAGGGCGCTGACGATGGCGCGCATCGCCTCCGGAGCGTGCGCCGCATTGAAGTCGGTCGCGTAGGCGATCACCGCGGAGTGGGAGGGAGCGTGCGGCAGGTCGTAGGTCCCCCCAAGGGTGTGGCAGATCTTGTGGTGGATTCCCATGCCTGTCGTGCCCAGCGTCCAGCCTGCCAGCCACGCCCCGTAGAGGGCCTCGCCTCGTGCGTCGAGGTCCGAAGGATCATCCACCACGCGCGGAAGTGCACTCGCGAGCGCTCGAATCCCTTCCTGAGCCTGCAGGAAGGAGATCGGCGAGACGGCTGGGGCATAGAGCCCTTCGACGAGGTGGGCAAGGGCGTTCATGCCGCTCGCTGCCGAGATGCCGACCGGCAGGCTCACGGTGAGCTCCGGGTCGTAGACGACGGCGCGAGGAAGGACCTTGGGATCTCGGCCGGTGGTCTTGCGCCGCCCTTCGGTCATACCCCAGATGCTCGTCATCTCCGAGCCTGCGTACGTCGTCGGTACCGCGAGGATGGGCAGGCCCGTCTCCTTGGCAATTGCCTTGGCCATTCCCATCGACGATCCGCCCCCGACAGCGATCACACTGTCGGCGTCACAACGTCTGGCCACCGCGACAGCGCGCTGAGCGATCTCGACGGGCACATGCATCACCACATCGGAGAACCGGCCCACGATTCGACCACCAAGATCGCGCTCGATCTGATCAGCGAAGACCCCTTCGGCGCCTCCGGCCACCATCAGGGCTTTCGAGCAGCCCAGCCGCTCGAGCTCGTCACCGACCCTGATGATCGATCCGTTGGCGAACACCACGCGGGCCGCCGGCACCTCATGGGTGAATGCGTTGACCATCAGGACCCCGTCCGTTCACGCCGAGCTGTGGCCGTACAAGCGTGAGGAATGGTGCTGCAAGGCCAGGGGCTCGCTCGGACCTCCTCGGCCGCGCCCCCGACACTCAAGGGACGGTCAGCCCGCCGTCTGCACGAACACATGGTCGGCGATGTCCAGGGCGAGCTCGGTGTACTCCCCAGCGCTGCCGATCATCACGCCACCCGGGGAGCGATGGGCCTTGACCGACGCTCCCGGCATCACGCCGATCCGCCGCATCAGGGCCATCGTGTCGGCCTGCTCCTGGATCGGCTCGGCGAGGCGCCGCACGATCACGCGAGTGACGTCGTCGCGGCAGACCTCAGTCAGCGAGGACACCGCGCCGACGTCATCGGCGTCGTTCACACCAGGAGCCGCGTCCGGGATGAGCTCCACCAGCCCGGGAATGGGATTGCCGTAGGGCGAGACCGTCGGATTGTCGAGGAGTTCGAGTAGGCGCCGCTCGACCGACTCGCTCATGACGTGCTCCCAGCGGCAGGCCTCCGCGTGCACCTCCTCCCAGGGCATGTGGAGGATGTCGACGAGCATGCACTCGGCCAGGCGGTGCTTGCGCATGACGCGGGTGGCGGTCGCGCGGCCGACGGGGGTGAGGTCGAGCTGGCGATCGCGGCCGACGACGACGAGGCCGTCACGCTCCATCCGGGCAACGGTCTGCGAGACCGTGGGGCCACTCTGGTGGAGGCGCTCGGCGATACGAGCGCGCATGGGCGTGATGCCCTCCTCCTCGAGTTCGTAGATGGTGCGGAGGTACATCTCGGTGGTGTCGATGAGATCACTCACCAGTGCTCCTCCCCTGTGCGCTCGCGCGAATTGCCCATAGCGAACCTAGTGCCTAGCCTGCAGTCGTGCCCACGGTGATGTGGTTCCGCCGCGACCTGCGACTGCGGGACAACCCCGCGCTCCTCGCCTCGGTCGAGGAGGCACGTGCGAGCGGGGACGGCAGGGTCGTCGCCCTGTTCGTGGTGGACCCGACTCTCTGGGAGCCTGCCGGACCGGTGCGGCAGGCCTACCTCGTCGACTCCCTCAACGCACTGGGGGCGAGCGTCGGTCGGCACCTGGTCATCCGGCACGGCGACCCGCGCACCGTCGTGCCCGAGGTCGCGAAGGCCGCCGGGGCCACCGGCGTGCACATCGCCGCGGACTTCGGGCCATACGGGCGCCTGCGCGACGAGCAGGTCCAGCAGGCTCTCGATATCCCACTCGTGCGCACGGGCTCGCCGTACGCGGTCGCCCCCGGTCGCGTCCGCAAGGACGACGGCACCGCCTACCGCGTCTACACGCCGTTCTGGCGTGCCTGGACCCGTCACGGATGGCGAGGACCGGCCGGTGATCTGCCCACCGACGTGGAGTGGTGGGAGCCGATTGACTGCCATGGGCGCCCTGAACGGCCGGACCTCGGCGACCTCCGCCTGCCCGAGGCCGGCGAGGAGGCCGCATGGCGCAGGTGGGAGGAGTTCCGCGCCGGCCGGCTGGCCGACTACTCCGACCTGCGCAACCGGGCGGACCTCGCCGGCACCAGTGCGATGAGCCACCACCTGAAGTGGGGTGAGATCCACCCGCGCTCGATGCTCACCGACCTCGGGCCCGACGACGAGGTGTTCGGCAAGGAGATCGCCTGGCGGGAGTTCTACGCCGACGTCCTGGCCCAGCAGCCCGACAGCGCCCGCGCATCCCTGGACCGCCGCTACGACACCGCGATGCGCTGGACCTCGGGCGACGAGGCCACGGCGCTGCTCGCCGCATGGTCCGAGGGCCGCACGGGCTACCCGTTCGTCGATGCCGGCATGCGGCAGCTGCGCGACGAGGGGTGGATGCACAACCGCGTGCGGATGGTCGTCGCGAGCTTCCTGGTCAAGGACCTGCACCTGCCGTGGCAGCTGGGGGCGCAGCACTTCATGAGGTGGCTCGCCGACGGCGACCTCGCCAGCAACTCCCACGGGTGGCAGTGGACCGCGGGCTGCGGCACGGATGCATCGCCCTTCTACCGGGTCTTCAACCCGGTGCTGCAGGGCCTGAAGTTCGACCCCGACGGCGACTACGTGCGCCGCTACGTCCCCGAGCTGCGACACCTGCCCGGCAAGGCCGTGCACGAGCCCTGGAAGGCGATCGACGGGTACGTGAACGGCTATCCCGAGCCCGTCGTCGACCATGCCGTCGAGCGTGACGTCGCCCTCGCGGACTTCGCCGCGATCAAGGGGGCGTGAGCCTGTCGCCTCCCCGTACCGGCGGTCACCGGATGACAGGATGAGGTCATGACCGTGGTGGCCGTGCTGTCCATGAAGGGCGGCGTGGGCAAGACCACCGTCGCGCTCGGACTGGCCAGCGCCGCGTGGGACCGGTCGCTGCGCACCCTCGTCATCGACATGGACCCGCAGGCCAATGCCTCACTCGTCCTCGAGCCCGTCGACGCGGTGTTCACGACCAGCGACGTCCTGGCCGACGCCCGCCCGGGGGTCGCGGTCGACGCGATCGTGCCGAGCGCGTGGGGACGCGGAATCGACGTCCTGCCGGCGGAGCGCTCGCTGGAGCACCGGACCGTCTCGCGCGAGCGCAACTCGGCGCTGCGGCTCCGCACGGCACTCGCGACGACACCAAGGTCGTACGACCTCGTGGTCATCGACTGCCCACCGTCGCTGGGAGAGCTCACCCGCAATGCGCTGAGCACCGCCGACTGCGCGGTCATCGTCACCGAGCCGAGCCACTTCGCGATCCACGGCGCAGCCGAGGCGCTCGAGGCCGTCGACGTCATCGCCCGCTCGACCAATCCGATGCTGCGCGCACGGGCCGTGGTCGTCAACCGATTCGACCCGGCGGATCGCGAGCACCTCGGGAACCTTCGACTCCTGCACGAGGCGCACGGGGAGCTGGTGCAGGATCCGCCGCTGCCCTACTGCGCGGGCATCCCGGTGACCCAGCGTGCGATGAGCCCGCTGCACGCCTGGAACTCCCCCGGCTCGCAGGAGGTCGCCCAGACCATGGACGACCTCCTCGATCGCCTCATGCCCCCGGCTCGGCCGGCCCGGCCGATGCCGCGGGTGTCGCTCGCGAGGTACCTGGCGTGAGCGCGACTGAGCAGCCGCGGGTTGGCCTGCGCAAAGCCGATGATGCCGATGTGCACCCGAGCACGCCCGTGGGCAGCCCCGATGCCGGATGGCTCCGGTCCGGAGGGTCGACGGCCGACGCGATCGACTCCGACAAGCCCGTGACCCTGGAGGTCACCGTCCCCAAGTCACTGCGCAAGGCGGTGCGTCAGGAGGCGAAGCGGCGCGGGATCAGCGTCGACGAGGTGGTCGCCGAGGCCCTCCGCCACCGCCCATCCAGGTAGACCCGTTTCTCCCGCGACGCGGGACAAGTGAGCTCCAGGGCCCCGAAATGGGCCTCCCAGCCTCGTTTGTCCCGCGTCGCGGGAGAAACGGGCAAGCACTGCCCGTCAGGGCTGCGGATGCCGGGCGTCGTACTTCCTGAATCCCGGGAACTTGGCCGCGAGACCCACGGCACCGGCCACGCAGAGGAGACCGCCGGAGACGACCGACACCATCTCTCCCCCGACGGCCGCCACCGCGCCGGCCTCGACGTCGCCGAGCCTCGGGCCTCCGGCGACGACAACGGTGAAGACGCCCTGCAGGCGCCCGCGATACTCATCCGGGGTCGCGGCCTGCAGGATCGTCGTCCGGAAGACGGCCGAGATGTTGTCGGCCGCGCCCGCCAAGGCGAGCAGGAGAAGGGCGATCCAGAGCGTCCGCACGACCCCGAAGGCGGCGATCGTCAGACCCCAGACGACGATCGCGATGACGATGGCGCGACCCTGCCACCGCACGCGGGCCAGCCAGCCCGACAGAACCCCCGACAGCAGGGCTCCTGCCGCAGGGGCGGCCGACAGCAGCCCGAGCACGAGCGCGATGTCGGCAGTGGACCCGCCGTACCACTGCGCGGCGATCGCCGGGAACAGCGCGCGCGGCATCCCGAACACCATGGCCACCATGTCCAGGTAGAAGGTCATCTGCAGGTTCCGCTTACCGCGCAGGAAGGCGAAACCCTCGCGCACCGACGCCCATCCGGCACGAGGACGCTCAGCCCCCTCGACGACGATCGGCGGCAGCTTCGGCAGGCGGAACATCGCCCAGGCCACGAGCCCGAATGCCGCCACATCGACCGCGTAGGCCGTGGTCACCGTCCCCGTGGCAGCCACCAGGACACCACCGAGGACGGGTCCGAGAGTGAAGCCCAGGTTCCACGTCAGCATCCCGAGGGCATTGGCCGAAGGCAGGAGGTCCGGCTCGATGAGACGCGGAGTGATCGCGTGGCGCGCAGGATTGCCGATCGCGAAGAAGGCCGATGAGAGGCCGATGATGAGGTAGAGCACCCAGACGTTCGACCAGCCGGCCAGTGACTGCAGCAGCAGGAGTCCCGACGCCACCCACAGACCCACCGCCGACAGGAAGCCCACCGTCCGCCGGTCGAAGGCATCGGAGAGAGCACCCCCATAGAGGCCGAATCCGACCAGCGGGATCAGGGACGCGAGGCCGACCAGTCCGACCATGAAGCTGGATCTCGTGATGTCCCACACCTGCAGGCCGACAGCCACGGCCGCCATCTGCTGGCCGATGTTGCTGATGCCCAGGGCCGCCCAGAGCCGGCGATACGGGGGGCTGACGCGAAGAGGCGTCAGATCGGCGAACACGCGGGCCACGAGTGCACGCTACGCGCTGCCGCTCACGTGTTTCCTGCAGCTCGCGTCACAAGACGGCCGCGGCAGTGACGTGAACTGCAGGAGTCGGCGGTGTCAGGGGGACAGGCGCTCGATCCGCCACGACGCCGGGTCGTCCAGCGGCGCGCCCTCGCGTGCCGCCACGAAGCGCAGGCGGTCATGCAGCCGGGACTCGCGGCCCTGCCAGAACTCCACCGAGACCGGCCGCACGAGCCAGCCGCCCCAGAACGGCGGGATCGGCACCTCGCCGCCCTCCGGGAACTCGGCCTGCAGCCGCGCGTACTCGGCCTCGATCCCGGCGCGACCGTCGATCACGGTGGACTGCCGGCTCGCCCACGCCCCAAGGCGCGATCCGTGCGGACGCGTCCGGAAGTACTCCTCGGCCTCCGCACGCGACACCCGCTCGGCCCGGCCCACGACGACGACCTGGCGGTGCATGGCGAACCACGGGAACACACACGAGACCCCTGGGTTCGCGTCGAGTTCGCCGCTCTTGCGCGAGCCGTAGTTTGTGTAGAAGACGAAGCCGCGCTCGTCGACGTCCTTGAGCAGCACGGTGCGGGCCGATGGCTGGCCCGACGTGGCTGCGGTGGCGACCACCATCGCGTTCGGCTCCGGCAGGCCGACGGCGAGTGCCGCGTCGAACCAGGCACGGAACTGCGCCAACGGGGTGGCAGCGAGGTCCGGCTCCTCGAGGGTGCCCGCGTCGTAGGAGACCCGAAGGTCAGCGAGCCTGCCCAGGCTGTCATCCGGCGGCGGTGTCCACTGGCTCATGCCCCGATCCCACCACGTAATCGGTCCCCGTGTTGGATGGAGTTCGCACACCCGACACCGGCACGCGGCAGGAGCCCCCATGGTCGACTTCGTCCCGGGTCTGGAGGGCGTCGTCGCCTTCGAGACCCAGATCGCCGAGCCCGATCGCGACGGCAGCGTGCTGCGCTACCGCGGCGTCGACATCGAGGACCTCGTCGGCAAGGTCTCCTTCGGCAACGTCTGGGGCCTGCTCGTCGACAACGAGTTCAACCCGGGGCTGCCGCCCGCCGAGCCGTTCCCCATCCCGATCCACTCCGGCGACGTGCGCGTCGACGTGCAGTCCGCGATCGCGATGCTCGCCCCCGCCTGGGGCCTGAGGCCCCTGCTCGACATCGACGACGACACCGCGCGCGAGAACCTCGCGCATGTCTCCGTCATGGCGCTCTCCTTCGTCGCGCAGTCCGCGCGAGGCATCGGCGTCCCGATGGTGCCGCAGAGCCACATCGACGAGGCCAGCACCATCGTCGAGCGATTCATGCGCCGCTGGCGCGGGGAGCCCGACCCCCGCCATGTCCGCGCGGTCGACGCGTACTTCGTCTCCGCTGCCGAGCACGGCATGAACGCCTCCACCTTCACCGCGCGTGTCATTGCCTCGACCGGCGCCGACGTCGCCGCGTCGATCTCCGGCGCGGTCGGCGCCATGAGCGGGCCGCTGCACGGCGGCGCTCCCTCGCGCGTCCTTGGCATGATCGAGGAGATCGAGCGCACGGGTGACGCCGACGCATACGTCCGTGGTGTCCTCGACCGCAACGAGCGACTCATGGGGTTCGGCCATCGCGTGTACCGGGCGGAGGACCCTCGCGCTCGCGTCCTGCGACGCACCGCCCGCGAGCTCGACGCCCCGCGCTACGAGGTCGCGGAGGCCCTCGAGCGGGCCGCTCTGGCCCAACTGCGCGAGCGGCGCCCCGACCGCGTGCTGGAGACCAATGTCGAGTTCTGGGCTGCGATCGTGCTCGACTTCGCCGAGGTGCCCGCGCCCATGTTCACGTCGATGTTCACGTGCGCGCGGCTCGCAGGCTGGAGCGCGCACATCCTCGAGCAGAAGCGCACCGGCCGCCTGATCCGCCCGTCGGCCAGGTACGTCGGCGCGGGTCCGCGGCGCCCGGATCAGGTGCCGGGCTGGGACGCGTCAATGGTGGCCCCCACCGGCTACTGACCTGCACGACGCCCCACGCCCTCATCCGGCGCATCGTCCGGTGCCGGTTAGGGTTTGAGCCTCACCCCCGATCCAGGAGAACCTGTGGCTGCCACCCCTGAAGAGATCCGCATCCCCGCCGACCTCAAGCCCGCCGACGGTCGGTTCGGTGCCGGTCCCTCGAAGGTCCGCAAGGAGCAGGTCGACGCCCTCGCCGGCGTCTGGCAGACGTACCTGGGCACCTCGCACCGCCAGAAGACGGTCAAGTCGCAGGTCGGTCGCCTGCGCACGGGCCTGACCTCCCTTTTCTCCCTCCCCGAGGGTTACGAAGTAGTCCTCGGCAACGGCGGATCGACCTGCTTCTGGGACGTCGCCTCCTTCGGCCTGATCCGCGACCGCGCCCAGTTCCTGTCCTTCGGCGAGTTCGGCGCGAAGTTCGCCAGCGGCGTCAAGGCGGCTCCGCACCTCGGTGAGCCCACGATCATCAAGGCCGACCCGGGCAGCGCCCCCGCGTTCGCTGCGGAGGCCGGCGTCGACGCGTACTGCAGCCCCCACAACGAGACGTCCACCGGTGTCGCCGTGACCCCCTACCGGGTCGCGGGGGCCGACGCCGATGCCCTCACGATCATCGACGCCACCAGCGCGGCCGGCGGCCTCGCGGTGAGTGCGGCCGACTTCGACACCTACTACTTCGCGCCGCAGAAGAGCTTCGGCTCGGACGGCGGCCTGTGGTTCGCACTGATGTCGCCGGCCGCGATCGCGCGGGCTGCCGAGATCAAGGAGTCCGGGCGCTGGATCCCAGACTTCCTGGACCTGCAGACCGCCATCGACAACTCCCGGCAGGACCAGACCTACAACACCCCCGCCCTGGCGACGATCCTCATGATGGCCGAGCAGGTCGACTGGTTCAACGCCAACGGCGGCCTCGACTGGTGCGTCGCGCGCACGTCCGAGTCGTCAGGCGCGATCTACGACTGGGCCGAGGCGAGCGACGTGGCCACGCCCTTCGTCGCCGATCCCGCCCAGCGTTCCGGCGTCGTCGCCACGATCGACATCGACGACGCCATCGACGCCACGGCGATCACCAAGGCGCTCAGGCTCAACGGCATCGTCGACACCGAGCCCTACCGCAAGCTCGGACGCAACCAGCTGCGCATCGCCGTGTTCCCTGCCGTGGAGCCCGACGATGTCCGCGCACTCACGCGCTGCATCGACCACGTGATCGCGCAACTGACGTGACGACGCGAGCGCCCCACCGGGGTGCTCGCCCGGTGCGCGACGGCCTCACCTGGCTCAGCTACGGCCAACTGTGCCTGTGGGCCTGGCTGATGTATGCATTCGGGGCCACGGTGGCCCTGCTGCGCGATGACCAGGAGACCTCCCGTGCGGTGTCCGGCCTGCACGGCAGCATGCTCGCCCTGTCCGGCGTCTTCGCCGGGATGGTCGCCTCGCGCCTGATCGACCGCATCGGCCGCGGCAACGTGCTGCGGCTCGCTTCGCTCGGCGGCGCCGCCGGGGTGCTCGCCTATGCATGGCCGTCGGCCCCCCTGCTGGTGACCCTGGTCGGCGCGTTCGTCGCCGGGTTCTTCGGCACCTTCCTCGTCATATCGGTCAACGCGTTCCTCCTCAGCCACCAGGGCCCGGCCGGTCCGGCCTCGCTCACCGAGGCCAATGCGCTGGCGTCGGTCAGCGGGCTCGTGGCACCCCTGGCCGTCGGGCTGGGGGCCGCGACCGTCCTGGGGTGGCAGTCCGGCCTGCTCGTCGTCGTGGTCGGCCTCGTCGTGGTCGAGTTCGTGCGCGGGCGACGCGCCGACCGCTTCGGCGCGGCCCGGTCCGAGGCCCACGCCGAGCACCGTCGCTCGCCGCTGCCCCGACGGATCTACTGGACCCTGGCCCTGATCGTGTGCTTCCTCGGGGTGGAGTTCTCGATGGTCTTCTGGAGCGCGGACCTGCTGCGTGAGCGCGCCGAGTTCGGCGCTGCAGCGGCAGCGGCCTCCCTCGCCGCGGTGACCGGGGGCATGGCGATCGGCCGCTTCGTCGGCTCCCGCATGGCGGAGCGACGCCCCGTCGACATGGTCCTGCTCATCTCCATACTGACCGCACTCGTCGGCTTCGCCGCCGCATGGCTGACGTCGCTGAGCTGGCTCATGCTCATCGGCCTGCTTGTCACCGGGCTGGGCATGGGCGTGCAGTGGCCCCTCGGCGTGGCACGCGCCGTTCAGGCGTCGGGCGGCATGACCGACCGCGCCAGCGCCCTCGCGTCAGTGTTCGGCAGCATCGCCATCGCCAGCGCGCCGTTCGCGCTCGGCGTGCTCTCCGACGTCATCGGATTCCACCTGGCGTTCCTGCTCGTGCCCGCGCTCCTGGTCGGCGCGCTGGTCATCCTGCTGGTGCGCCCGGAGATCACTGCACCGAGGTGACCGCCACCCGCGGGACCGGCACCCGCAGAAGGCGCGAGTCACGCTCACTGGCGATGAGCAGCGCCGATCCATCCGCCGTCCAGGTGACCGCCTCGCCCTGGAGCTGCACGGGCAGGTAGACGATCGTGGGGTCCGCCCCTGGAGGGAGCCCCGTGCTGACCTCGGCGTCGACATAGTCGCGCAGCACGAAACGCGAACCATCCGGGCTGATCGACCCGTCGGTGACGAAGGCGCCGACGCGAGCCACCGGTTGGGCGACAGCAACCCTGCCCTTGCCCAGCAGACGCGGCAGCTCGTACACCTGGCCTCTTGCGGACTGCTTGGTGACCACCCACACGCGCTCCGACGCCGGATCGGTCAGGATCGCCTCGGCGTTGTGCGGTCGATCCGGGTACGTGAACAGGAAGGTGCGCGGACGCAGCTCCCCGTCCACGAGCCGGGCGGGCTCGCGCACCCGATGCAGGCGCACGCTGGGCCATGAGTCGCGGTTGTCCCCGATGTCGGCCAGCCACAGGATGGGGCGGCCGCGCGCGTCGCGTCCGGAGCCGATGGCCTCGAGATCGCGGGCCTCGATGCCCTCGACCTCCAGCACCGCCAGGGTCGTGCACGTCGCTGCGTCGACCGCGTAGAGGTACGGACCACCGGACGAGTCGTTGTGCAGGTAGATGACCCCGGGATGCCGCTGCGAGTACGTCATGCCGCTGATCTCGCTGAAGCGACGGTCGTCGAATCGGCAGACGACATCGGTGTCCACTGCGGACGCAGCGGGAGCGGCAAGGACCGTGGCCGCCAGGGCGGATGCGCACGCCAGGGTGGCGACCGGGTGCCGCAACGTCAACGCCCCATGGCCGCGACGACCACGACGACCACCAGCGACACCAGCACGGCAAGCGTGACGAAGCGCCGCGTACGGGTGTCCATGCCCTCAGCGTACGGTCCGGTCGCAGGACCGCATCCGTGAGAGGGTGACTCCATGACCCGCGCAGAGCAGTCCGACGCCGACGGCATCCTGCCGGTGGCCATCGGCACCGCGATCTGGACGGTGGCACTCGTCGTGCTGCTGGCACTGCGAGAGCGCCTCGACGAGGCCGGGTCCACATGGTGGATCGGGGTCACAGCGGTGGGTGTGCTGTGCGGGGCGGTCGGCCTGGTCTTCCTCGCCTCGCGCCGCCGACGTCACTCCTGAGCGGGCTCAACCTCGACGGGCTCGGAGTCAGCGATGACATCCTCGTCGGCGACATCCACCGCATCGGCGAGCACGTCGTCGGTGACATCGTCCAGGACCTCGTCTGCGAGATCGACGCCGTCATCGAGGACGACTTCGATGACCGCTCCGGCCGCGAGCGGCTCCTCGCTCGGTGCGGGCATCGCCTCCGAGTGCGCCCCGCACCCGTAGCTCAGCGTCACCACGCGCCCGTCGGCCGGGCTGAGCTCGTTCGCGCATACGGCGAACAGCTGGCCCATCGGACCGTCCATCGGCAGCATGAAGCCGCACGTCACGCACTCCAGCGTCGCCTGCTTCGCCATGGCCGACTGCGGCCCGAACTCCCCCTCCGACCAGCGGTCGGCCGCGTCGTCGCGCCCGAGCGGCGACAGCACGCGTACCCGGCCGAGGCCGATCTCCCAGGCGCCCGGCTCAAGGGGGGACCGCGAGGCCACCGATTCGAGATCGTCCTCGCCGGTCAGCCCGGCGACGAGCCGGGGATCGTCCGCGGGCGTCGGCAGCACGTCTCCCGGTGCGAGGTCACCGGGCAGGATCCGCTCGCTCCAGGGCAACCACGGCGGCGCGACGAGCGCCGTCGGCCCGGGGAGCAGGACGACCTCGCTGACCGTGACCGCCTTGGCACGCGGTGCACGAGCGAGCGTGACAGCCCACTGCCAGCCGACGTAGGCCGGGTTCAGGCACTCGAACGTGTGCGTCGCGAGTCGCTCGTCCTCCATGACGACGCCGAGCGAGGCGCCCACCGTATCGGCCCCGCCCTCGAGGACGGCCGCCTCACGTGCCGTGTCGACCGCGGCCACCAGAGCGGTATCGCGCTTGACGTCCACGGCGAGCGAAGGGGAGTCCACGGGTCGATTGTGTCCCACGTTGCGCCCGCACGGAGCGGCGGGGCGGCCGCGGTGGCTAGATGTCGAGGTCGTCGGCTACCGCACGCAGCACGGCGGCGGTCTTCTGGGCCATCGCGTCGGGCGGGTACTTGCCGCGGCGCATCTGGTTGGAGACCCCGTCGAGAAGCTTGATGAGGTCCTCGATGATGACGGCCATGTCGTCGGCAGGCTTGCGCTTGCCCTTCACGACGGACGGCGCGGCCGACAGCACCGTCAGCGTCAGCACCTGCTTGCCGCGCTTGCCGTCCACCACTCCGAACTCGACCTTGGTGCCGGGCTTGAGCGCGGTGACGCCGGCCGGCAGCGTCGAGACATGCACGAACACGTCGTCGCCGTCGTCCGACGAGATGAAGCCGAACCCCTTCTCGGAGTCGTACCACTTCACGGTTCCGGTGGGCACGGCCGCCTCGCTCACTGTCCAGTCATGCGGCGAATGCCGCCGCCCGGGTGGTCCCCGCGCCCGAGAAGGGTACCCCCTCCCACGTGGGGACCCGCCAGCCGACCGGGGGCGCTCAGCCAACGACGGCCGTGAGGGCAGACCGCGTAGCGTTGGTCGGATGACCCCGCCCCGCAGCCTGGCCGACGACCTGCGTCGTCGGGATGACGCCGCCCTCGGGCGGCTGCTGCGCCTGCGGCCGGACCTCCTGCACCCGGTGCCCGCGGACTTCACGTCGCTGACGGCCCGCGCCACGGCGGGTCCGTCGGTCTCCCGCTGCCTCGATGGCCTGGACGCGCTCGAGCTGCACGTGCTCGCCTGTGTGGCGCGCACGAGCGAGCCCGCGCCGCGCGAGCGCCTGGTCGACGCGGCGTCGGATTCGCTGGGGGCAGAGGCCCGGTCCGCGTGCGAGGACGCGCTCGACAGCCTGCTCGACCGGGCCCTGGTCTGGGGCGACGACGACGCCCTGCGGGCGATCTCCTCCGTCATCGACCTCGTCCGTGGAGTGCGTCCGCCGTCGTGGCCGCCCGCCGAGCCGCACGCGGACACCCTCACGGACGTGGATCGCGTGGACGCCGAGGCAGGCCTGCATGCCCGGGCGTTCCTGGCGCTCGTCCGCGACCTGCTGGACGCCTGGGCCGCGGCACCGCCCACCGTGCTGCGCACCGGCGGGCTCGCGCTGCGCGAGTTCGCGGCAGTGCGCCAGCTGCTCCATGCCGACTGGGCCACCGCGGCACTCGTCATCGAGGTGGCCCAGGCCGCACGGCTGGTCGACGACGACGGCGAGGAGGAGCCCCGGTGGGTCCCCACCGACCGCTTCGACACCTGGCTCCAGGTCGATCCTGCCGAGGCCTGGCTCGAGCTCGTCGACGCCTGGCGCGGCCTGGCGCGACTGCCCTCTCTGGCCACGGCGAAGACCAAGGTCCTCGTCTCCGACGACGATCGGCGAGCCGTGCCCGTGCTGCGCCAGGAAGTGCTCGACCTGCTGGCCGAGGTCCCGCCCGGGGCGACCCTGACCCCCGAGTCGATTGCGAAGGTGCTGGACCACCGACGGCCACGCCGAGGCGGTGAGCTGCGCAGGCAGGTCGTCGCGGCGACCCTGCGCGAGGCGAGCGACCTCGGCCTGATCGCGAGCGGTGCGCTGGCGTCGGCCGGACGCCTGGCGATGGGCCACCCGGTCGGCGACACGGCGTCCCGTCGTGACCGCGCGCAGGCAGTGCGGGACTGCATGAGCGCGACCATGCCTGCCGAGGTGGATCACGTGCTCATCAACCCCGACCTGACCCTGGTGGCACCCGGGCCGCTGGCGCCGTCGATCGGCCGGCAGCTCGGGCGCATGGCCGACATCGAGTCCCGCGGCCATGCCACCGTGTACCGGATCTCCGACGCGAGCGTGCGTCGTGCGTTCGACGCAGGCTGGGATGCCGAGGGTGTGCTGGACTTCCTGACGGGGCTCTCGCGCACTCCCGTGCCGCAGCCGCTGGCCTATCTCGTGCAGGACATCGCGCGACGCCATGGGGCGGTGCGCGTCGGCACCGCACTGTCTTACCTGCGCAGTGACACGAGCGAGACCCTCCTGACGATGCTCGAGGACCGCCGCCTGCGCGCGCTGGGCCTACGACGTGTCGCCGACACCGTCCTCGTCAGCCTCGCACCGACGCACGAGGTCCTCGACACACTGCGGCAGGCAGGCTTCGCGCCCGCGGCCGAGGGTCCCGACGGCGGCATCGTCATCCGCCGACCGGAGGCGCAGCGCATCCGGGCCCCCCGTGGTCGGAACGCATCGACCTCGCGCCCGTCTGACGACGCCCTCCTCGACGCGGCCGTGCGGACGCTGCGCGCCGGTGACCGCGCCCGAGGTCCGCGCGCGAGCTCGAGCGGGGGAATCACCGACACGATCCCCCGCCTGCCCGCGTCCGCCATCGTCTCCGCCCTGCGGCGGGCGATCGGGGAGACGATGGCGATCGGGATCGGCTACGCCGACACCGACGGCACGGTGACGGAGCAGATCGTCGACCCCCTGCGCCTGTCGGCCGGGATCCTCACCGCCTTCGATCACCGCATCGACGGCGTGCGCACGTTCGCGGTCTCGCGCATCACGGGCGTCGCCGATCCCGAGTGAGCGGGCAGAGCCTTGCGCCGCCCGCGCCCAGATCAACCCAGTCGCAACTCGGTCGACCAGACCGTCATCTCCCGCAGGACCTCCGGGATCGGATCCACTCCGATGCCCGGATGCGTGGGCACCGGCAGCGTGCCGTCCCGGAGCACGAACGGCTCGGTGACGTCGACCTCGTAGTAGCGGCTCGACGCGCTGGTGTCACCGGGCAGCGTGAATCCGGGGAGGGCCGCGAGGGCGACGTTCGCCGCTCGTCCGATCCCGGTCTCGAGCATGCCGCCCGCCCATACGGGTGCGCCGCGCTCGAGACTCAGGTCGTGGATCTCCCTCGCCGTGAGGTAGCCGCCCACCCGTCCCGGCTTGATGTTGATGATCGAGCAGGCCCCGAACTCGAGCGCGGAGTCTGCGCTCATCAACGAGTGGATCGACTCGTCCATGCAGATCGGCGTCTCGACGGCCCGCGAGATGAGCACATGGCCGTACCAGTCGTCCTGCTCGAGCGGCTGCTCGTGCAGCAGCAGGTCGTACTGGTCGAGCTCGGCGAGGTGCCGAGCGTCGCTGCGCTGGTAGGCCTGGTTGGCGTCGGTCTGCAACGGGATGGTGGGCCAGGCCGCACGCACGGCACTCACCGGCGCGATGTCCCAGCCCGGCTGGATCTTCAACTTGATGCGGCGGTAGCCCTGGTCGACATAGCTGCCCACCTCGTCCAGCAGGGCGTCGATGGACTCCGTCACCGGGATGCCGACCGACACCCCGCAGTCCACCTCGCTGCGCACCGCACCCAGGTACTCCCCCAGCGACTCGCCCCGCCCGCGGAGCCACACGTCGAGCATGGCCGTCGACATGGCGCACTTGGCCATCGGATGTCCCGCCACGACCTCCATCGCCGCCCGCACCTCGTGCGGATCGTCGGAGTCGGCGACGGGCGCGAGAGCCGGGAGCAGGTGATGGGTCATGACGTCGATGGCGGTGTCGCCGTACTCGTAGCTGTAGCCGGGCCAGGACATCGTGACGCACTCGCCCCAGCCGCTCGTGCCGTCGGCATCGACGGCCTCGACGAGGATGACGTCGCGCACGTGCTCCGTCCCGAAGCTCGTGCGGAACGGCCGGACGAGCGGGATGCTCAGCCGGTGGATGCGGAAGGTCTCGATCCTCATGACGTCCTCTCCAGCGCGTAGCCCCCGATCGTCGCGAAGCCCGTCACCCGGTATCCGCTGGCGAACGCATCGTGCAGCTCCTCGCGTACACGCAGTCGCCACTCGAGAGCCGCCACCCCATCCTGTGAGCGCAGCGCCACGATGTCATCCGGCAGTGCGATCACGCGCACGTCGCGCCCTTGGGCGGCGAGGAGGTCGACATCGATCTCGGCGACCTCTCCGCGCATCGCTGCGTGCACCCGCGGTGAGTCGACCCGCCACCAGGCGAAGAGCCGGTCCGTCGGGTCACCGCTGTTGATGCCGTCGTCCATCGGCCCGTAGAAGTCGGCCTCGAATCCCTCGACGTCCACGCCGAGCTTGACCAGGTTCACCCGGGCATTGCGCCGGACCAGCGGGTCGAAGGTCCACACCACCGTGTCGATCCCCTGCTCGAGCGACCACACCCGCTGGTGGAGCTTGAGGGCACTGCCGATGTGCTGGTCGCGATAGGGATCGAGGACCGCCGCCATGTGGGAGTGCAGGTGACCGTGCCACTCACCTTCGGCGCGATGACGACCGACGAAGCCGAGGGCCGCACCGATCGGCTCGTCATCCCGGTATGCCGCACAGGCGTAGCCGCCGGCATGCACGATCGCCCGCATCATGTTGCTCGCCACCTGCGTGCCCCCGCCGGCCGGCGGCCACACCTCGTCGAAGACGTGCTGCGCATCGAGGAGTTCACTAACCTCGGTCAGGGATCTCACCCGCACGCCGGCACGCTGCTCCGCGCGCTCGAGATCGGCCTGCGCATCCGCCACCGCACCACCGTAGCGAGGAAGGACGAGGACATTGACCGAGTCAACGCTGCTGGGCCGTGCACGCGACCTGCTCCCGGCGATGGTCGACGCGCTGGAGGCCCTGGTCTGCGCCGAGTCGCCGAGCGATGACCTCGATGCCTGCTACGCCATCGCGAGCGAGGCAGTCGGGATCTTCGAGGGCTGGGTCCCGGAGCCGGCACGGGTCGAGGTCCATGACGGACGTCCGGTGTGGCGCTGGGGCCCCGACCAACCGCGCGTCCTGCTGCTCGGCCACCTCGACACCGTGTGGCCCGTGGGCACCCTGGCCCGATTGCCCTTCACGAACGACGGCGAGCGGGTCACCGGCCCGGGCTGCTTCGACATGAAGGCGGGCGTGGTGCAGGGATGGGCGGCCCTCGCCCTGCTCGGCGCACCGCATGACGTGGGCATGCTCCTCACCACCGATGAGGAGACGGGCTCGTGGGCCTCGCGCGAGGTCATCGCGCTGGCGTGCGCTCGCGCGGACGCCGTCATCGTGCTCGAGCCGTCACTCGACGGCGCACTGAAGACCGCCCGCAAGGGAACCTCGTGGTACCGCGTCGCTCTGGCCGGGCGTGCCGCGCATGCCGGACTCGATCCGACCAAGGGGATCAACGCCCTGCTCGACGCGTCACGGCTCGCACTGGACGCGACGTCCTGGGCTGATGAGGCCGCGGGGACGACCGTCACCCCGACGATCATGCACGCCGGCACCACGACCAACACCGTGCCCGCGCACGCCGAGCTGTCCGTCGACGTGCGCGCATGGACTGCCGGCGAGCAGCAGCGCATCGACGCCCTCTTCCGCGGCTGGCAGGCCGCTGGTGGATCGACCGTCGAGATCGGCGGAGGCATCGACCGCCCGGCGCTGGAGGAGTCGTCGGCAGCGGAGCTCTTCGCCCGTGCACAGGAGGCAGCGCGACGCATGGGGCTCGCTCCGCTCGAGGGCCGGGCCGTGGGTGGTGCCAGCGACGGCAACCTGACAGCCGCCGCTGGCGTCCCGACCCTCGACGGCCTCGGTGCTGTCGGTGACGGCGCCCACGCGGACCATGAGTGGGTGAGCGTGCCGGCCATGGCCGAGCGGGCGGCCCTGCTGGCGGCCATGGTGAGGCGCTGACCACAAGGCCTCACAACGGGGGCAGCTGGGGGAGCAGCCCTTACGCTGGCCGCATGACCACCGAGGAGGACCTCCTCGATATCCACGAACTCGCGCGCGTCCTTGAGGATGACGGACCCGATCCACGGCCTGAGGCCGGCGACGCCACCCCTTAGGGTCATGCCGTGACAGACGGGCCTCTGATCGTCCAGAGCGACAAGACGCTCCTGCTCGAAGTCGATCATGCAAAGGCCGACGAGTGCCGCAAGGCCATCGCCCCGTTCGCCGAGCTCGAGCGCGCACCCGAGCACATCCACACGTACCGCCTGACGCCGCTGGGCCTGTGGAACGCCCGCGCCGCAGGCCATGACGCCGAGCAGGTCGTTGACACCCTGCTGCGCTACTCGCGGTACCCCGTCCCGCACGCCCTGCTGATCGACGTCGCCGAGACCATGTCGCGCTACGGGCGCCTGCAGCTGAACAACCATCCGGTGCACGGCCTCGTGCTCCAGGCCATCGACACACCCGTGCTTGAGGAGGTGCTGCGCAGCCGGAAGGTCTCACCGCTCCTCGGTGCCCGACTCGACGACACCACGGTCGCCGTGCACCCCAGCGAGCGCGGAAACCTCAAGCAGGCCCTCGTCAAGCTCGGCTGGCCCGCGGAGGACGTCGCCGGCTACGTCGACGGCGAGAAGCACCCCATCGGCCTCGACACCGAGGGCTGGCAGCCCCGCCAGTACCAGACGGAGGCCGCCGAGGGCTTCTGGCACGGCGGCTCGGGCGTCGTGGTACTGCCGTGCGGCTCGGGCAAGACGATCGTCGGCGCGCTGGCGATGGCACTGGCGCAGGCGACCACGCTCATCCTCGTAACGAACACGGTGGCGGCCCGCCAGTGGCGTGACGAGCTGCTCAGGCGGACCACCCTCACCGCGGACGAGATCGGCGAGTACTCCGGTGCCCGCAAGGAGATCCGCCCCGTCACCATCGCTACCTACCAGGTCATGACGACGAAGCGCCAGGGCATCTACCCGCACCTCGAGGTGTTCGACTCCCGCGACTGGGGCCTCATCATCTACGACGAGGTCCACCTGCTGCCCGCGCCGATCTTCCGCTTCACCGCGGACATCCAGTCGCGTCGACGGCTTGGCCTGACGGCGACCCTCATCCGCGAGGACGGTCGCGAGGGTGACGTGTTCTCCCTGATCGGCCCGAAGCGGTACGACGCACCGTGGAAGGACATCGAGGCGCAGGGCCACATCGCTCCCGCTGACTGCGTCGAGGTGCGGGTGACGCTCCCGGACGCCGATCGCATGACGTACGCGATGGCGGAGCCCGAGGACCGCTACCGGCTCGCGGCCTGCGCCCCCGAGAAGGTCCGGCTGGCCGAGCGCATCGTCGCCCGGCACCCCGACGAGCAGGTCCTCCTCATCGGCCAGTACCTCGACCAGCTCGCCGAGCTCGGCGAGCACCTCGACGCCCCAGTCATCACCGGCGACACGTCGGTGAAGGAGCGTGAGCGGCTGTTCGCGTCCTTCCGGAGCGGGCAGGCGCGCATCCTCGTCGTCAGCAAGGTCGCGAACTTCTCCGTGGACCTGCCGGAGGCGGCGATCGCGATCCAGGTCAGCGGCACCTTCGGGTCACGGCAGGAGGAGGCCCAGCGGCTCGGGCGGATCCTGCGACCCAAGGCCGATGGCCGCACGGCCCACTTCTACTCCATCGTCACGCGGGACACGGTCGACGCGGACTTCGCCCAGCATCGTCAGCGGTTCCTCGCCGAGCAGGGGTACGGCTATCGGATCGTGGATGCAGAGGACATCAACGCGACAGGCTGATCAGGCCTGGCGGTCTCGAGCGGCCCCGGGTCGGGCGATGCGGACAAGTTCGAGCTCGGATTCCAGCCCGTTGAAGTCGTCACCGTTCGTCGTGTAGAGGGCCAGTCCCCGCGCCTTTATGGCCGCGATCATCAGGTCGGCCGCCCGGCTGCGGGGACTGCGGCCGGAGTCCCGGATCAGCGCGGTGAGTCGGCCGTACGCACGCGCTGCGGACCCGTCGAAAGGCAGCGGTTCGAACTGACGCTCGACCTCCTGCAAGAGCTGAAGGCGACGGCCCCGCTCCGCCCGAGACGCCGCATCGTCACCACCCACGGCGTGTACACCCGCAGCAAGTTCCGCGACCGTGATGGCACTGATGGAGGCCGCCGAAGGCAGGTCAGCCCGCGCCAGCCTCGGCAGGTGGATCACCATGGTGGTGTCTAGCAGCCCCTCACCGGGCATCGGGATCGACCATCGAGGGGTCGACGATCAGGTCCAGCTGCTCGCGCATGGCTTCGGCGTCAATGACGGGCACATGGCGGAAGACCTCGATGAGCTCGCGCGCAGCGACGAAGGTTCGTTGGGTTGTCCTGGGCTGCAGGCTGCCGATGACGCGGCCATCGCGCGTGACCGCAAATGAGTCGCCCTTCTCGACCGCGTCCATGATCTCGCGCGATCGCAGCCGCAGATCCCGCTGGCTGATGGATGGTTCGGTGCTCATGAGTCGAAGGTAGAACTATGTGCTACCTAGTGCTACTACGCACCTCGCCACGTCATTAGGCGGGCACCATCGCCAGTCGCGCCTCGAGGTCGAACCCGAAGTCCTCGACGGTGCCGATGCCCGGCAGCGGGATGTGGACCGTGCCCACGGACGCGCTGCCGGAGATGTCGATCTCGGACATGGGTGACGGTGGCGACCCGATCGCGGTGATGAGCAGGTCGATGGGCACCTTGATGGAGCCGCCCACCGCCGTGCCGGACACCGCCCAGCCGCCGCTGCTCGTCGCCCCGCGACCCTCGTAGTCCAGCGTCTGGACCCCGTGCGAGGAGATGAGTCCGCGCGCCGCGCCCTGGAGCAGGAAGTTGCCGGCCTTCATCTGCTGCAGGTCCAGGCGCAGCCGGAACATGACGTCGACCTCGCCGATCACCAGCTCGCCACCGGCGACGGGAGCCGTCGCATCGATGCTCATCAGCCCGATCCGCCCGCTGCGCAGGCGTACATGGCCGCCGTCGACCGTCGTCACGACCCAGCGCTGCGCCATGACACCCACTGTGGCACGCCTGTACGCGAGCGGATGACAGAGGGGGCGGAAGCCAATCGGCTCCCGCCCCCTCTGGACGTGCTGTGCGCTCGGACTAGAAGTCCATTCGCCTCAACTTCTCGCTGACGCTAGAAGTCCATTCCGCCCATGTCGCCGCCACCCGGCATCGCTGCAGCCGCAGGCTCCGGCTTGTCGGCCACGACGGCCTCGGTGGTGAGGAACAGTCCCGCGATCGAGGCCGCGTTCTGCAGCGCCGAGCGCGTGACCTTGGCCGGATCGATGATGCCGGCCGCGATCATGTCGACGTAGGTGCCGTTCGAGGCGTCCAGGCCGTGACCGGCAGGCAGCTCGCGGACCTTCTCGACCACGACGCCGCCCTCGAGGCCGGCGTTCTCGGCGATCTGCTTGAGCGGGGCGTTGACCGCGACGCGCACGATGTTCGCGCCGACCGCCTGCTCATCCGTGAGGCCGAGGGCGTCGATCTTCGGGCCCGCAGCCTTCATCGCCTGGATGAGGGCCACACCGCCGCCGGGCACGATGCCCTCCTCGACGGCCGCCTTCGCGTTGCGGACGGCGTCCTCGATGCGGTGCTTGCGCTCCTTGAGCTCGACCTCGGTGGCCGCGCCGACCTTGATGACGGCAACGCCGCCGGCCAGCTTGGCGAGGCGCTCCTGCAGCTTCTCGCGGTCGTAGTCGGAGTCGGACTTGTCGATCTCCGAGCGGATCTGCGAGACACGGCCCGCGATCTGCTCGGCATCGCCCGCACCCTCGACGATGGTGGTCTCGTCCTTGGTGACGACAACCTTGCGCGCGCGACCCAGCAGGTCGAGCGTCGCGTTCTCCAGCTTGAGGCCGACCTCCTCAGAGATCACCTGGCCGCCCGTGAGGATCGCGATGTCCTGCAGCATGGCCTTGCGGCGATCACCGAAGCCCGGGGCCTTGATGGCCACGGAGCGGAAGGTGCCGCGGATCTTGTTGACCACCAGGGTCGACAGGGCCTCGCCCTCGACGTCCTCGGCGATGATGACCAGCGGCTTGCCCGACTGCATGACCTTCTCGAGCAGCGGGAGCAGGTCCTTGACCGAGGAGATCTTGGAGTTGGCGATGAGGATGTAGGGATCCTCGAGCTCGGCCTCCATGCGCTCGGGGTCGGTCATGAAGTAGGCCGAGATGTAGCCCTTGTCGAAGCGCATGCCCTCGGTGAGCTCCAGCTCGAGGCCGAAGGTGTTGGACTCCTCGACGGTGATGACGCCTTCCTTGCCGACCTTGTCCATGGCCTCGGCGATCAGCTCGCCGACCTCCATGTCGCCACCGGCGGAGATGGCCGCGGTGGAGGCGATCTGCTCCTTGGTCTCGACGTCCTTCGCCATCGCGAGGAGCTCCTCGCTGACGACGTCGACCGCGCGCTCGATGCCCTTCTTCAGGCCCATCGGGTTCGCACCGGCGGCCACGTTGCGCAGGCCCTCGCGGACGAGCGCCTGGGCGAGCACGGTCGCGGTGGTGGTGCCGTCGCCGGCGACGTCGTCGGTCTTCTTGGCGACCTCCTTGACGAGCTCGGCGCCGATCTTCTCGTAGGGATCCTCGAGCTCGATCTCCTTGGCGATGCTCACGCCGTCATTGGTGATCGTGGGTGCGCCCCACTTCTTCTCCAGGACGACATTGCGGCCCTTGGGGCCCAGGGTGACCTTGACGGCGTCGGCGAGCACGTTCATGCCGCGCTCGAGGGATCGCCGGGCCTCCTCATCGAATGCAATCATCTTTGCCATGGGGGCTGTTCCTCCGGGAACGTCCGTGTGGTTGTCACTCACAAGTGGAGAGTGCTAACGAAGAAGTTAGCACTCTGGGTCGTCGAGTGCAAACCCGGGCACGGGTCGATGCTGCGTCATTTGTTGGGGTCGTCGCGGCCGCGAGCACCCCAACAAGTGACGCAGCAAGCGGACTACTGAGTGGGGACGTCGCCCCCGGCCAGGGCGGCCTCGGCGGCGCGCTGGGCGGCACGGAACGCCTTCGCGGCCCGGATGGCCTTGGCCCCGGCCGTCGACTCGCTCCACGCGGTCGCGTAGGGGCCCCACAGCACCCCGGCCTGCGGGACGTTGGGCATCGGCACGCCCGCGGCCCCTGCGTTGCCGATGGCCCGGATGCGGCCGCCGCCGGTGTCGACGACCTCAGCGGCCTTGAGGTTCGCCGGGAACTGCCCCGAGGCCGCGGCGAGGCGCTGCTGGGACTTCTGCCTGGCCAGGAACGAGCCGACCAGGCTCCCCACCTGCTCCGAGACACCGTGCTTCTCGGCGAACGGGGTGACCATGAACCCGTGGATCGTGAGCAGCGGTGCCGGCGCCAGGCCCGCCCGCATCGGCGGCATGGCCCCGATGCGGTAGGCGAACTTCAGCGCGAGCAGGTCCTGCAGCGCCTCCGGGCCGGCCAGCCAAAAAGGTGAACGGCCCTCGGCGAAGGCGGCCTTGGCCGCCTCCGCCGTGAGCTTGGCGGAGATCAGTCCGCTGGAGTTCCAGGTGTCGATCTGGGCCGCGTTCGCGCGGAGAGCGGGACTGCTCAGGCCGATGCTGCCGACGTCGAGGCTGCCGTCGGCCTTGCGGGCGAACAGGTAGCCGCCGAGGCCGCTGAACAGCGGGTAGGTGGTCCACGGCGACGTGCCCTCACCCTGGGGCAGGGCGAACGGCACGTTGATCTTCTTCTTGCGCTTCGACAGCTTCAGGGCCAGGTCGCTCAGCTCGGCGAAGGTGCGCGGCTGCTGGGGCACGAGCGCGGTGTTGGTGATCAGGGCGAGGTTGCTGATCTGGACGGGCAGGCCGTACTGCTTGCCCTCGACCACCGACCCGGCGAGCACATTGGCCCGGAACTGCGCGCGGACGTCCTTCTTGAGCGTGATGGGGGCCAGCAGGTCGGCGGACGCGAGCTCGCCGGTCCAGGCGAGGTCTCCCCAGAGCAGGTCGGGGGCCTGCCGCGCACCCACCGTGGCGAGGTCGGCCCGCACCGTGGCCGGGTCCTTCTCCACCACGGTCACCGGAGTGCCCTCGTATCCGTCGGGCAGCAGATCGCGGATGGCGGAGGCGTGGGCGGCGTCGGACCAGATGACGATCTCGTCGGCGGCCGACGCGGGAGGTGCGACGACGACGCCGAGCGCGAGAGCACCGGCGACGACGCCGGTCAGGAGTCGCACGACAGAGCGCATGGCACCACCCCCAGAGGATCTGCTTCGGTTCATCGTACGTTCGCCGGGGCGACTCACCGTGGAGGTGACGTGCCCGCGCGCCCGCCGGCCCCGGATCAGCTGGACTCGGCCTCCATGCCCAGCCGACGGGCGGAGCGCGCGCGCTGGCGTGACGCGCGCATGCGCCGCAGCCGCTTGACGAGCATGGGGTCGTAGGCGAGGGCCGCCGGGGAGTCCAGCAGGCCGTTGAGGACCTGGTAGTAGCGCGTGCCGCTCATGTCGAACAGGTCGCGGATGGCCTGCTCCTTGGCTCCCGCGTACTTCCACCACTGCCGCTCGAAGTCCAGGATGCGCTGGTCGCGCTCGCCCAGGGACTCCCTCACGTCACCAGATCCTGCGCTGTGGGCGTGCGCGGTGTCCATCCACTCTCCTCAGATCGCCGTGCTGGGCTCAGCCATCGTAGGGGGTGAATCCCATCGTTGTCATTCACTGCGACGGACCTGCTCGGGCTGCTCATCCGGCCCCTCGTCGTCAGACTGCCCGCGCCGTCGGCGATCGCGGGCTCGGATCAGCAGCCACGAGAACGCGTAGCCCAGGCCGTTGGTCGCCCAGTGCAGGCCCATGGGGGCCAGCACGCTGCCGGACAGCAGCCGCAGGAACGCGAAGAGCACCCCGGCGATCGACGTGGTGAGGACGCTGAGGAGCACGGCGAGGATGTTGCCCCGGCGACCCTGCCCGACGACCGAGCCGAGGGCCGGGTTCTGCTCGTGGGTACCGATGCTGGGCAGGATGTGCCACAGGCCGAACAGGATCGATGACAGCACGATCCCCCAGACCAGCCCGAACCTGCGCACGAGCATGGAGAACAGGACCGCCCGGAAGGCGATCTCCTCCAGCAGCACGGTGCCGAACGGGACCTCCACGAGTGCCTGGAAGACCATCCGCCCGCCGCTGAGGTCGCTCATGCGGTCGTCGTGGAAGGCCGTGCGGGTGCGCCGGAACACCGACCCGATGACGTAGACCGCGGTCACCAGGCCGATACAGGCGGCGGCCCAGATCAGGCCGGGCAGCAGGTACCCCCAGCCCAGGCCCATGTCGGTCCAGGAGTTGCCGTCGAGCAGGCCGATGGCCAGCAGCAGGACCGATCCGCCGAACGCCCAGAGGAGGTAGTGGGTCTGGGGCGCCACCCGGTTGTTGACGATGTTGAGGACGACCAGCGCGATGATGACGGCCGCGACCGGCCACCAGGCCAGTCCGGCCTCCTGAGCCGGGTACACGAGCTCGAACATCGCTTGTCAGTGTAGGTCGGCCGCCATACTCATCCGGTGGCCGAGGACCGCAGCGTGCTCACCCGGGCCGCGCCGCGCCCGGCGGCGACCTGGGCCTACGGGTCCGATCCGGACCAGGTCATCGACGGCTACCTGCCCGCCGCCGGTCCCGGGTCACTGCCCACCGTGGTGCTGGTGCACGGGGGCTACTGGCGTCCCGAGTACGACCGCGCCCACGCACGATGCGCCGCAGGGGGCCTCGCCGCTGCCGGGTTCCCGACCGCGCTGGCGGAGTACCGCCGCATCCCCGGCGCACCGGACACCCTGCTCGAGGACGTGCTCGCCGCGGTGGCAGCAGTGGCCCGCGGTGCCACCGAGCTGCCCGGCGGAGCCGTCCTCGTCGTGGGCCACTCGGCCGGGGGCCACCTCGCGCTGATGGCGGCCCAGAGTCCGGACGTCGCGGGCTGCCTCGCTTTGGCCCCGGTGGCCGACCTGCACATGGCCGACGCCCTGCACCTCGACGACGATGCGGTCCGCGAGTTCCTCGGCAGCCCGGCGGCGGACCGGCCCGACCTCGACCCGGCCTGCAGCTCCGCACCCCCCTGCCCGACCCTGGTGCTGCACGGCACCGAGGACGAGCTCGTGCCCATCGCCGTGTCGCAGTCCTATGCCCATCGCACCGGAGTCCCGCTCCACCCGCTCGCCGGGGTCGGCCACTTCGCCGTCATCGACCCCGAGTCGGCGGCATGGCCGGTCGTGATCGAGCACCTGCACCGGCTCGGCGCAGGACCGGGCGCTCCGGGCGGCGATCAGCGCAGCGAGGCGTAGCGGTACCCGTTGCGCAGCGTCCCGAACCAGCTGTTGATGGGGCGGTCACGCCAGGGCCACATCGTGTCGCCACCGTTCCAGCCCTGCTCAGCACCCGACTGCGGCCGGTAGTGCTGGCGCTGCGCCTGCTCCCAGGCGGCCCAGATCCGGTCGATGTTCGCATGGTGCAGGAAGAACACCGGATCGTTCGGGGACGTGTTGTACGCCATGGTCCCCTGGACGACCTTGTCGCCCTCCTTCCAGATGCCTCCGGTGTAGATGTGCACGGCGTTGTGCAGTACGTGCGGGGAGCCCGCCTCCTCCGACACGTTGAGCCAGCCGTCACCGCACTCGCCCGGCGTCGCATCCCGCCAGCCCTCGATCGTGTTCCGGAAGGAACGGTCATCGGGGGAGTTCGCATCGAAGGGCCTGTGGTCGTAGCGATGGACGTCGATGGCCGCTGCAACCTCCGTCTTTGTGGGCAGGGCGATCGCCGCGTCCATGAAGACGCCGAAGTTGCGGACGAGGTACGTCTCGGGGGTCTTCACGCCATCGAGGACGGCGGCGGGATCCTGGATGGAGATGCGCCACTCCCCCTTGCGGAAGGGGCCGTCAGTCACCGCGTACCCCTGGTCCGCGTCCCCGTTGCCGCCCATGAAGTCGGCGGCGAAGGTCGCTGCGGTGGACTTCGGATCCGTCCAGTCCCAGTACGGCAGGGCGAGCGTCGGATCACCGGAGACCTCACGCAGCATCTGCTCGTACTCGTGGAGGTACTGGCGGTGCCAGGGCAGGAACGTCGGGGAGTTGTGAGCCGCCCCCGCGAAGTTTCCGTCCTGCCTCCAGGCGTTCTTGCACAGGAAGGCATCCCGATGCCACATGACGAAGACGTCGTAGCGACTGAGCCCCGGATGCCTGGGGTCGGGCGTGCGCTTGGCCTTCTTCACCGCAGCGACGAATGCCCTCTTCTCGGCCGCCGTCAGGTCCTTGACGTCCTTCCGCACCGTTACGGAGGAGGTCGAGGCGCCGACCGCCGAGCCCGCCACCGGCACCGCGATGCCGCCGACGAGGAGGGCACCGGCCACGACGCAGAGGGCCAGGACGACGGCGTTCCGACGACGACGACCCCGACGGCCCGCGTCGGCAGATCCTGCGGTCTCGTAGGTCGACGGCATGGGACGACTCCCCTGAAGCGGTGGATGACGCTGGTCGCGCCAAGGGTATGGGCCGGTAGGGCCATGCACTGCCGATCGAGGCATTCCGTCAGGGGGCGCCGAGCCGTGATCGCGCAACTGCGGGGCGTCGCCTCGTACTGAGGTATTGAATGGGCCCATGGTCGACACGGGCGAGGACCGGGCGATCATGCTCGATGCGGAGCACGACCCCGCCCTGCGGCGCGAGGAGTTCCTCATCCCGCCGGCCATCGGCGGCGCCTTCCCGCTGACCGCCTACCTGGCGGGCAACTCCCTCGGCCTTCAGCCCCGGGCCACCCGCGCCGAGCTCATGGCGGACCTAGACGCGTGGGAGCAGTACGCCGTGCACGGCCACCTCGAGGCCGACCGCCCCTGGCTGCCGTACCACGAGGAAATGCGCGACCCGGCCGCTCGACTCGTCGGTGCGCTGCCCCGCGAGGTCGTCATCATGAACTCCCTCACCGTCAACCTCCACCTGCTGCTCGCAACGTTCTACCGTCCGACGGCGGTGCGCCATCGCATCGTCATCGAGGACCGCGCGTTCTCGTCGGACTCCTACGCGGTCCGCAGCCATGCCGCCCTGCGTGGGCACGATCCCGACACCGCCGTGCTGCGCCTGCGTCCGCGCCCGGGTGAGGACGTGCTGCGCACCGAGGACGTCATCGAGACACTGCACAAGCATGCGCACTCCATCGCGACGGTGATGATCGGTGGCGTCAACTACCTGACCGGCGAGGTCATGGACATGCCGACGATCACCGCTGCCGGGCACGAGATCGGCGCCACGGTCGGCTGGGACCTTGCGCATGCAGCCGGCAACATTCCCCTGCACCTGCACGACTGGGACGTCGACTTCGCGGCCTGGTGCACCTACAAGTACCTCAACAGCGGCCCCGGCGCCGTGGGCGGCGCGTTCGTGCACGAGCGCCACCTCGGAGATCCGCGCCTGCACCGACTCGAGGGGTGGTGGAGCACCAACCCGACGACGAGGTTCGAGATGCGACCGGAGTCCGAGCCGCAGGCCAGTGCGGATGCCTGGTCGCTCTCCAATCCCCCCATCTTCGCCATGGGCCCGGTCCGGACCTCCCTGGCGATCTTCGACAGCGTCGGCATGCCCGCGCTGCGTGAGCGCAGCCTGCGCCTCACCGGCTACCTCCGGGAGTTGCTCGAGACGGTCGCCGAGCGCTCAAGCATCACGCTCGTCACCCCCGCTGACGACGACCGCCACGCTGCGCAGATCTCCGTCCGGATCGTGGAGGACGCGGACGCCGTCACCGAGCGGCTCAGCGACAACTGGGGTGTCGTGGTCGACGAGCGGCGCCCTGACATCATCCGCATCGCCCCGGCACCCCTGTACTGCACGTTCCACGACTGCTGGCGGGCCGCCGATGCGCTCAGCTGGGAGCTGACCGGGGAGGGGATCTGATGGGCGCGCCGAGCCAGATGCGCATCGCGATCGTCGGCGGCGGGCTGGTCGGCGCGCTCGCGGCCTGCTACCTCGGCCGCCGCGGCTACCGGGTCGACGTCTACGAGCGACGCCCCGACCCGCGCGTCCAGGATGCCGAGCGCGGTCGTTCCATCAACCTCGCGCTCTCCGAGCGCGGACTGGACGCCCTGCGGCGCATCGACCTCGTCGACACCGTGATGGCCCCCGCGCTGCCGATGCACGGTCGCATGATCCACGACGCGAGCGGCAACATGGAGTTCCAGTCGTACTCCGCCTCCGGCGACCGGGCGATCAACTCAATCGGCCGGGGCGCACTGAACGAGACGCTGCTGACCGCGGCCGAGGAGACGCCGGGCGTGACCCTGCACTTCGGCGTGCGCACCACCGCCTACGGGCTCCCCACGAACTCCCTCGCCCTGCAGCGCGGTGACGACTTTGAGGTCATCACCCCCGACATCGTCATCGCCTCGGACGGTTTCGGCAGCGTCGTGCGCCAGTCGCTCGAGGAGGCCGGGCGGATCAGCGTCACCACGGAGCCCGAGACGACCGGCTACAAGGAACTCACGATTCCGGCCCGGGATGGCGAGTTCGCCCTCGATCCGGATGCCCTGCACATCTGGCCGCGCGGCGCGTCCATGATGATCGCCCTGCCGAACCCGGATCGATCCTTCACATGCACGCTCTTCTGGCCCGGGGAGGACTTCGCGGCACTGCGGACCCCCGAGCAGATCCTCGAGCACTTCTCGCGCGTCTACCCCGATGCCGTGCCGCTGATGCCGACGCTCGTCGACGACTTCCAGCACAATCCGGTCGGCCCGCTCGCGACGCTGCACGTGGATCCGTGGCAGGCCGACGGCAAGGTCGCGCTGATCGGCGACTCCGCGCATGCGATCCTGCCGTTCTTCGGCCAGGGCGCGAACTGCGGGTTCGAGGATGTCGTCGAACTGGACCGCTGCCTGGACCAGTCCGGCGACGACTGGGGCATCGCGCTACCGCTCTACCAGCAGCGCCGCCAGCCGAACGGCGAGGCCATCGCCTTCCTGGCGAAGGAGAACTTCATCGAGATGCGCGACAAGGTGGCCTCCCCGACCTTCCGCGCGATGAAGCGCCTCGAACACGCCCTCGAGCGCGCGCTGCCGGGGGTGTACTCCTCGCGCTACGAGATGGTCTCGTTCACCACGATCCCCTACGCCGAGGTGATCGAGCGCGACCGACGGCAGCGTGGGACCGTGCTCGCGGCAGCGGTAGGCGTCGGTGCGGCGGCCCTGGGCACGACCCTCGGACTGCTCACCCGGGCCTCGCGCAGGGGCCGATGATGACGAGCGAGAGCCACCTGCTCGGGCACAAGGCGAAGCCCCTCGGCCCGTACCCGCACGTGCGGCGGGCCGGTGACTTCCTCTACGTCTCGGGATCCTCGAGCCGCCAGGCCGACGGCACCTTCCGGGGAGTCACGAGGATCGACGACCACGGGGAGATGGACGTGGCCGAGCAGACCCGCGGGGTCATCGAGAACATCCGCGACATCCTGCAGGCGGTCGGAGCAGACCTGGCGGACCTCGTCCAGATCACGACGTACCTCGTCGACATGGCGGACTTCGCCGCCTACAACGCCGCCTACGCTGAGTACTTCGACCACAGTGGCCCGACGAGGACGACCGTGGCCGTACGGCAGCTCCCCCTGCCCGAGCTGCTGATCGAGATGCAGGCGGTCGCCTACAAGCCGGAGGGATGACACCGTGAGCGACGACGATCTGACGACCACGCTGGACTTCGAGGCGTGGCTCGCCGAGCACGGGCCGAACCTGAAGCCCCCCGTCGGCAACAAGGAGGTCTTCCCCGGTCAGGAGGACTTCATCGTCATGGTGGTGGGCGGCCCCAACCAGCGCACGGACTACCACGTCGACCCGTACGAGGAGGTCTTCTACCAGCTCAAGGGCACGATGCACGTCAACCTCATGACGCCCGACGGCCCCGATCGCGTGACCATCAGTGCTGGGCAGATGTGGGTGCTCCCCCGCTTCATGCCGCACTCGCCGCAGCGTCCCGAGCCCGGATCCATCGGCCTGGTGTTCGAGCGACCGCGCGAGCCCGGCGTGCTCGAGCGCTTCCGCTGGTACTGCCCCGAGTGCCATGCGCTCATCCACGACGTCGAGCTCCAGGTCACCGACATCGTGGTGGACCTGCCGCCCGTCTTCGAGGCCTTCTACTCGGACGAGAAGGCGCGCACGTGCGCGGAGTGCGGGCACCTGCATCCCGGCAAGGGTTGATGGTGGGACCCGTCATCGACGTGCATACGCACGTCGTCCCACCCGGCTGGCCGGATCTCGGCTCGCCCGAGGACCTCTGGCTGCGCCGTGACTCCCCCGCGACCGCGACGGTCATGCAGGGGGACCGGGAGTTCCGGCGCATCACGGATGCCTGCTGGAACGCGGACACCCGCCTCGCGGACATGGACGCCGACGGCATCGACGTGCAGGTCGTGCTGCCCACGCCCGTGTTCTTCGGCTACGACCGTGAGCCGGCGGATGCTGTGCGCGTTGCCGGCATCTTCAACGACCTGACCCTCGAGGTGACTGCGCAGGCACCCGATCGCCTCATCCCCTTCTGCCAGGTGCCCCTGCAGGATCCTGACGCCGCCTGCCGGGAACTCGACCGGTGCCTGCAGGCTGGCCACCGGGGCGTCGAGATCGGCAACCACGTGCGCGACCGCGACCTCGACGATGCGGGCGTGCTCATGTTCCTGCAGCACTGCGCCGCGCAGGACGTGCCGGTGTTCGTCCACCCGTGGGACATGGATCGCACCGCCCGCACCGATCCATGGATGCTCGAGTGGCTGGTGAGCATGCCTGCCGAGACACAGCTGAGCCTGCTCCACCTGGCGCTGAGCGGGGCGTTCGACCGACTGCCCGACTCGCTGCGCATCGGCTTCGCACACGGGGGCGGCTCCTTCGCCTACTGGGCCGGGCGAGCCGACAACGCGTGGCATGCGCGGCGCGACCTCGTGGGGGCCGACAGCGAGAATCCGCCGAGCCACTACGCATCCCGCGTCTACGTCGATTCGGTCGTGTTCAGCGGAGCATCCCTCGACGTGCTGCTCGACGTGCACGGCCCCGAGCGCGTCGTGCTCGGCAGCGACTACCCCTACCCGCTCGGCGAGCGCCCGGCCGGCGCGGTCATCCGTGGGGCCCACGTGAGCGATGACGTGCGCCAGCGACTGCTCTCGACGAACGCGGAGCACTTTCTGCGCCCGCCCGTCCGGTGACGTTGGCTTCGCCGATCCACCGAGCCACTGTGGGGAATTCCCCCTGACACGGCCGCATCGGGCCTACGCTCTTCGCCATCGGGGGGTGTCGAGCTCTGAGGAGGGGCCGTGGGCAAAGCCATGAAGGCTGGCGGCGGGGTGGAGTACACCCACGCTGGCCAGGAGTACTTCGAGAAGCGCAGTCTCAAGCGCTACGCCGGAGCGGCGTCATTGTGGGGGCTGGGAGTAGCAGCCGTCATCTCGGGTGACTTCTCCGGCTGGAACTTCGGCATTGGCAATGCCGGCTGGGGCGGCATGCTGATCGCCACCATCATCATCGCGGTGATGTACCTGCTGATGATCTACAGCATCTCCGAGATGTCAGCGGCGATGCCTCACACGGGCGGGGCATACTCCTTCGCCCGCTCCGCCATGGGCCCCTGGGGTGGCTTCATCACAGGCTTCGCCGAGACCATCGAGTACGTCATCACCACGGCCGTGGTCGGCACCTTTGCCGCGCTCTATGCCGACTCAATCACAAGTGAGCTATTCGGCCTGAGCCTGCCGATCCTGGTATGGGTGATCATCATCTACGCGATCTTCGTTGCGCTCAACGCAGCGGGCGCCGCGGCCTCATTCAGATTCGCCTTCGGCATCGCCGTCGTCTCCCTTGCGGTGCTCGCGATCTTCTTCGTCGCGGCGCTCTTCTCCGGCAAGTTCAGCGTCGACAACCTCATGGATATCGCTCCAGAAGCTGGCGGATCGACGTTCCTGCCATTCGGCGTTCTCGGGATCTTCCTCGCCCTGCCCTTCGCGATCTGGTTCTTCCTCGGGATCGAGGAGCTCCCCTTGGCAGCTGAGGAGACCCATACCCCCGCGAAGGACATTCCGAAGGGTTCCATCGCTGGGATGTTCACGCTCATTGTGACCGCATTCCTGGTCCTGATCCTCAATCCCGGCGTGCTGGGTGCAGAGGCCATCAGCGGATCCGGCGAGCCGATCCTCGACGGATTCCGGGCGATCTTCCCCGACAGCAACATCGCGGCACTTCTCTCGCTGATGGCGCTCGCGGGCCTCATCGCCTCGTTCCAGGGCATCATGTTCGCGGCCGGCCGCAATGTCTACTCCCTGTCAAGGGCCGGGTACTACCCGAAGTTCCTCTCCCTCACGGGAGGGCGCAGGACGCCGTACGTGGCCCTGGTCGCAAGTGCTGTGGTCGGCATCGTCCTGGTCTTCGGCCTTGGCGCTCTCGCGTACGGAAGTGAGGAGGCTCCGTTCGTCAATGCAGCGAACGCTCTCCTCCTGATCGCCGTCTTCGGCGCAGTCATCGCCTACGTACTGCAGATGATCTCGTTTCTCATCCTGCGCAAGAAGTTCCGCACGGCCGAGCGGCCCTACCGCAGTCCCGTGGGGCTCTGGGGCGCTCTCGTCGCCGGGCTCATCGCGCTGGTGACGCTGATCCTGATGCCGTTCAACGCCGATTACCGAGGTGTTGTCATCTGGGTCGCGGTGGTGTATGTCGTGGGCCTGGTCCTCTTCGCCGCCTTCGGGCGCAAGCGACTGGTGCTCTCCCCCGAGGAGGAGTACGCGATCACCGGCGGTGTCCACGGGCACCCCGAGACAGAGGGCTACGACGTGACCGAGAAGCTGGAGGAGTCCGGTGCTCAGGAGTTCTTCGACAAGGATCAATGACCGATGAGCCGCAGGGAGGGGCGTCGACACGGCGCCCCTCCCTGCGGCTTCCCTGCACTTCTACGGAGGCAAGCATGAGGCCAACCCCAGCCATCACGATCGATGACGTGCGCTCACTTGTCGACAGCGGAGAGGTGGACACCGTCGCGGTGGCGATCACCGACATGCAGGGCCGACTCCAGGGCAAGCGCATCCATGCGCATTACTTCCTCGACGAGGTGGCCCACCACGGGACCGAGGGCTGCAACTACCTCCTCGCCGTGGACATCGACATGAACACGGTCGGCGGGTACGCGATGTCCTCGTGGGACACGGGCTACGGGGACTTCGTCATGACCCCTGACTACTCGACGCTGCACCGCGTGCCCTGGCAGCCGGGAACCGTCGGAGTGCTGTGCGACCTGTCGACGGTGGACGGCCGGCCGGTCGTCGCATCGCCCCGCCAGATCCTGCGTCGCCAGGTGGACCGGCTCGCGGACGCCGGGATGGTCGCGCTCGCTGGCACAGAGCTGGAGTTCATCGTCTTCCTCGACACCTTCGAGGAGGCATGGCTCGCCGGGTACCGCGACCTGACGCCCGCGAACCTGTACAACGTCGACTACTCGATGCTCGGGACCGCGCGCGTCGAGCCGCTGCTCCGCCGCATCCGCAACGAGATGTTCGGTGCGGGCATGGTGGTCGAGAGCGCGAAGGGCGAGTGCAATCTCGGCCAGCACGAGATCGCCTTCAAGTACCGCGATGCCCTCGGCACGGCCGACAACCACGTGATCTACAAGACCGGTGCCAAGGAGATCGCGGCGCAGGAAGGCATGGCCCTGACGTTCATGGCGAAGTACAACGAGCGCGAGGGCAACTCGTGCCACGTGCACCTGTCGTTCCGCGGCTCGGACGGCTCTCTGGTGATGGCGGACGACTCCGACCCGACGGGCATGTCCGAGCTGGGCAAGGCCTTCGTGGCCGGCCAGCTGGCGCATGCCGAGGAGCTCACCTTGCTGCTGGCGCCGAACATCAACTCCTACAAGCGCTACGTGGAGGGCTCCTTCGCCCCGACCGCACTGCGCTGGGGGCGCGACAACCGGACCCTGGCCTTCCGCCTCGTCGGCCACGGGCCCTCGCTGCGGCTGGAGAACCGCATCCCCGGCGGCGACGTCAATCCCTACCTGGCGATCGCGGGGATCATCGCCGCCGGGCTCGACGGGATCGACCGGAACCTGCCCCTCGAGCCGGAGTTCACAGGCAATGCCTACACGAGCGACTCACGCCGCGTGCCGACCTCGCTGCGAGACGCACTCGACCTGTGGGCGGGCTCGGAGTGGGTGCGCGATACGTTCGGCGCAGAGGTCCAGGACCACTACGCCAACATGGCGCGGGTCGAGATCGCGGCGTACGGGGCAGCCGTGACCGACTGGGAGCGCCACCGCAACTTCGAGCGCATCTAGGAGAACCCGTGCACGACGTCATCAACCCCGCCACCGAAGCGGTCATCGCGACCGTGCCCTCGACGTCCCGTGAGGAGACCGACGAGGCCATCGAGCGGGCCCATGCCGCGTGGCCCGCGTGGCGGGCCGTCGCCCCCGGGGACCGCGCCGTGCTGCTGCGCCGGTTCAGCGACGTCGTGCGCGACCACGTCGAGGAGCTCGCGCAGCTCGAGGTCGCCAACGCCGGGCACACCATCGGCAATGCGCGCTGGGAGGCCAACAACGTCGCGAACGTGCTGGCTTACTACGCCGGGGCACCTGAGCGCCTCTTCGGGCGGCAGGTCCCGGTAGCCGGCGGCATCGACATCACCTTCCAGGAGCCTGTGGGCGTGGTCGGCCTGATCGTGCCCTGGAACTTTCCCATGCCGATCGCCGGCTGGGGGTTCGCACCCGCACTCGCCGCCGGGTGCACCGTCGTCATGAAGCCGGCCGAGGTGACTCCGCTGACCGCGATCCGCCTCGGCGAGCTGGCCCTCGAGGCAGGCATCCCCGAGGGGGTGCTCACCGTCCTGCCCGGCAAGGGCTCGGTGGTGGGCCAGCGGCTCGTCGAGCACCCGCTGGTGCGCAAGATCGTCTTCACCGGCAGCACCGAGGTCGGTGAGGGCGTCATGCGCGGCGCAGCCGACCACATCAAGCGCGTGACGCTGGAGCTCGGCGGCAAGTCCGCCAACATCGTGTTCGCCGACTCGGACCTCGAGAAGGCGGCCGCCACCGCTCCCTACGGGGTCTTCGACAACGCCGGTCAGGACTGCTGCGCGCGGTCGCGGATCCTCGTCGAGCGCTCGGCCTTCGATCGCTTCATGGAGCTGTTCGAGACCGCGGTGCAGGGCGTGCGCGTCGAGGATCCCCTGCTCGAGTCGTCCGAGATGGGCCCCCTCATCACGCGCGCGCACCACGACACCGTCAGCGGGTACGTGCCCGATGGCGCGCCGGTGGCGTTCCGCGGCAGCTGCCCGGCCGGGCAGGGGTTCTGGTTCCCGCCCACAGTGCTGGCTCCGGTCGACCCGGCGGACCGCGCGTTCCGCGAGGAGATCTTCGGGCCCGTCGTGGTGGTCACGCCCTTCGAGGACGAGGCCGACGCCATCCGCCTGGCCAACGACAGCGATTTCGGCCTGTCCGGGTCGATCTGGACCCGCGACCTCGGCCGCGGACTGCGCGTGGCGCGGGGCGTGGAGTCCGGAAACCTGTCGGTGAACTCGCACTCGTCCGTGCGCTACTGGACGCCGTTCGGCGGCTTCAAGAAGTCCGGGCTCGGGCGCGAGCTCGGACCTGACGCCCCGGATGCGTTCACCGAGACCAAGAACGTGTTCATCAGCACCGAGGACTGAAGGGAACCCCATGGAATCCAGCAAGTGCCGTCGGCTCGAGGGTCGCACCGCCGTCATCACGGGCGGGGGGAGCGGTATCGGACTCGCCTCCGCACGCCGCCTGGCCGACGAGGGCGCGAACGTCGTCGTGGCGGACCTCGACCCGACGTCGGGGCAGGCCGCGGCCGACGAGGTCGGCGGGACCTTCGTACAGGTCGACGTCACCAGCGCTGCGGACGTCGACCGGATGTTCGAGGTCGCGAAGAGCACCTACGGATCGATCGAAATCTCCTTCCACAACGCCGGCATCTCCCCGCCCGACGACGACTCGATCCTCGAGACCGGGATCGACGCGTGGCGGCGGGTGCAGGAGGTCAACCTCACCAGCGTCTACCTGTGCTGCAAGGCCGTCCTTCCCTACATGCTCGAGCAGGGCAAGGGGAGCATCATCAACACCGCGTCCTTCGTCGCGACGATGGCGGCCGCGACGTCGCAGATCAGCTACACGGCCTCGAAGGGCGGCGTCCTGGCGATGTCGCGCGAGCTCGGCGTGCAGTTCGCCCGCAACGGAATCCGCGTCAACGCGCTGTCTCCCGGGCCCGTGGCCACGCCACTGCTCATGGAGCTCTTCGCCAAGGATCCCGAGCGGGCCGCGCGACGCCTCGTGCACATCCCCGTGGGCCGGTTCGGCGAGCCCGAGGAGATCGCGTCAGCGGTGGCCTTCCTCGCCAGTGACGACTCGTCGTTCATCACCGCGTCGAACTTCCTGGTCGACGGCGGGATCTCCGGGGCCTACGTCACGCCCCTGTAGTCAGCGGCGTGCGCCGAACTCCGACGCAGCCTGCACGAACCGCGTCAGGAGCGGGCGGTCGAGTTCGCGACGCTCGGGATGCTCCGGGTGCCACTGCACGCCGAGGCAGAACGCCTCGCTCGGGTCCTCGCACGCCTCGATGGTCCCGTCCTGCGCCCACCCGCACACGGTGAGCGACCCCGGGTCGGACACCGCCTGATGGTGCGAGGAGTTCACGATGACGGGGGCGACGCCGAAGATCTCGCCACCCAGGGTCCCGGCGACGAAGGTCGCCCCGTGGTCGACGAACTCCCCCGGGCGCTCGCGGTGGACGCATGTGCCGTCCACATCGGGCAGGTTCTGGTGCAGCGCTCCCCCGTGCGCGACCGCCATCACCTGAAGGCCCCGGCAGATGCCCAGTACCGGCATGCCGAGCTCACGTGCACGGCGGTATAGGGCCAGCTCCGAGGCGTCACGCGCCTCCCTCGGCACGTCCGCGGTGGCATCCGGCTCACGGCCGTATCGGCGGGCATCGACGTCGGCACCTCCGACCAGGACAAGGCCGTCGAGCCGGTCGACCGCGGAGGCATTGGGATCCGGTGGCAGGAGGACCACATGCGCGCCGGCCTCCTGCAGCAGGTCGACGTACCAGCGCGGCAGCACCGCCGCCTCCACGTGCCAGGCACCCCACGATGCGGGCTCGACGTAGCAGGAGAGCCCGACGACGGTCATGCCCCCACTATGCCAGCGCACCCCGGCTACGGCACCAGCATGCGGATCGCCCCCGGCAGGGCGGTGATGCGGACCGGCGGCGACCCCACCCGATCGCCGTCGGCGTAGATCACCGGGCCACGAGCGTCGATGGTGATCTCGCGGGCACGGTACGTGCGCACAAGCGGGTGCTCGACGTGACGGCCGCTGAAGATCCGCGGGAGCACTCGCAGCACCGTGCGACGCGGGGCGACATCCACCCAGGTGATGTCGAGCAGGCCGTCCCACATATCGGCCGCAGGGCAGATCCGCATGCCCCCGCCGTACTGGGAGCCGTTGCCGACCGCGATGAGCAGTGCGGTGCCCGCCATCGGCCTGCCGTCGAGCGTGACGTCGTACTCATAGGTGCGGAACTCGCGCAGCTCGGCGAGCAGTGCCGTCAGGTAGCGGGCGGTCCCCGAGAGCCGGGTCATGCGGTCGGCACGCTCGTTGACCGCCGAGTCGAAGCCGGCGGACACCACGCCCAGCGACCACTCCTGCCGATCACCGCGGACGATGAGCGATGCGTCGACCGCCCTCGTCCGCTGCGTGCGCATCAGGTCGGCCAGCCGGGCCGCCCACTGCGCCGGATCCTTCAAAGGGATGCCGAGTGAGCGTGCGATGTCGTTGCCCGTGCCCGCCGGGATGATGCCCAGGGTGCTGCCCGACCGCGCGGCGGCCTGGAGCACCTGATGCACAGTGCCGTCGCCACCACAGGCGATCAAGGTGGTCGGCCCGTCCGCGCAGGCCTCGCCGAGTTCCCGATGGAGCGCATCCAGGCCATCGGGCAGCAGCAGTCGGATGTCGATGCCGGCCCGCTGCAGGGACTGCACCGCCCCCTCGGCGACACGACGTGCACGTCCGCCACCCGCATGCGGATTGGCCACCAGGACAGTCGTGGCCGCGCTCAGTGCTGCTGGATCCACTGACCGACCTGCCGCACGAAGTCATGCAGATCACGATGGTCTGCCGGGCGACTAGCGCGCCACATCGCGTCGCCACTCCTGGCAGGGGTGCCGCGCCGCGCGATGCGGACCTCGTCAACCATTGCCGAGGCTCTCGAGGAACTCGCGATGCGACCGCTCGATGCGATACCGCTCGTCGAGGTAGATCTTGCGGGTGGTCGACTGCCAGCGGACCCGGGCCACCTCGTCGACCTCGAGTATCAGCCGACCGTCGGGTCCGATCCGGCCGGCGACCTCCAGCGGGGCATCGTTGAGCACCAGCAGGTCGACCCCGGAGGGAAGCGCGACCTCGAAGCCCACCGGAACCGGATCCTCGTAGTAGGCGGCGACGTCGAAGTCGGACTCGGGTCCCGCCGCACCGCTGGCCTGACTGCCGTGCAGGTACGCGAACCTGGCCCCGGAGTGGCGCAGCGCCTCGCACAGCTCCGTCATCGCCACCATGGCTGGAGTGTCCCACGAAGTGCCACCGATACCATGAGTGACCTCGCGGATCGCATGCGCGCACGCCCCTGTAGCTCAGTGGTAGAGCAACCGCCTTGTAAGCGGTAGGTCGTCAGTTCAAACCTGACCGGGGGCTCTCAGATGGGCGACTCCACCACCGGCATCGTGGTGCGCATCCAGATGGTCACCTCGTTCCACAGCCCCGTGACGAGCAGCAGCCCGATGAGGACGAGCAGGCCGCCGCTGATTCGCATGATGAGCGCGTAGTGCGACTTGACCCACGCCAGCGCTCCGGCGAGCTGCCGGAAGGCCAGGCCGAGCAGCACGAACGGGATGCCCAGGCCCAGGGAGTAGGCCAGGCTCAGCAGGGCGCCGCGCAGTGCGCTCGCCTCCGCGAAGGCCAGGCTTTGCACGGCGGTGAGGGTCGGCCCGATGCAGGGCGTCCATCCCAGGCCGAACACGATCCCGAGCAGCGGTGCCCCCCAGAGCGAGAAGCGCGGCGCGCGGTGCATCCGCCACTCGCGGTTCATGCCGGGCAGCACGCCCATGAACGACAGGCCCATGGCGATGACGATGACGCCGAGCACGATGTTGATGGGCTGCTGGTACTCCAGCAGCAGCGCGCCGAGGCCGCCGAACAGCACCCCGTAGGAGACGAAGACGATCGAGAACCCGAGGACGAACAGGATGCTGCCCAGCAGCACGCGCGACTTGACCCGGGTGGTCGTGCCCTGCCCGCCGCCCGCGAGCTCCTCGCCGGTGAGTCCGGTGATGTAGGACAGGTAGCCCGGGGCCAGCGGCAGCACGCACGGAGTCAGGAACGACACGAACCCTGCGGCGAGCGCGATGAGCAGTGCCAGGACCAAAGAGCCCTCGACCACGGTCGAGGCGACATCCGTCGGCACGGGCATGGGTCCACCGTAGCCGCGTGCGCGATCAGCCTCCGTGCTGCGGAGCGGGCCCAGTGGATCCGCGGACGACGAGCTCGGGCCGGAAGACGAACTCGTCCTCGGGCGCAGGAGTGCCGTTGATGCCGTCGAGGAGGGCCTGCACGGCGGCCGTGCCCATGGCGGTCACCGCCTGCCGCACCGTGGTCAGCGGCGGATCGGTGAAGGCGATCAGCCGGGAGTCGTCGTACCCGACCACCGAGACGTCCGCGGGAACCGCGAGCCCACGCTGGCGCACCGTGCGGATCGCGCCCAGTGCCATGAGGTCGGACCCGCAGACGATGGCCGTGACGCCGAGTCCGAGGAGGTGGTGGGCTGCCGCCTGGCCGCCCTCCACCGTGAAGAGCGAGTGGGTGACGAGCCCGGAGGCCTCCTCCTCGCTCATACCGGTGAGGCGCGTCATCGCCGCGATGAAACCGGCGCGCTTGCGCACGACCGGCACGAAGCGGGCGGGCCCGATGGCCAGTCCGATCCGGCGGTGCCCCATGGACACCAGGTGGGTGATGGCCAGATCCATCGCGGCGACGTCGTCGTCGGAGATGAAGGGAGCACTGATGCCCTCGGCGTAGCCGTTGACGAAGACCACCGGCAGACCACGCTCCACGAGTCCCCGGTATGCCGCATGGTCCGCGGTGGCGTCGGCGTGCATTCCCGAGACGAAGATGATGCCGGCGACGCCCCGGCCGAGGAGCAGGTCGACGTACTCGTCCTCGGAGACACCGCCGGGGGTCTGCGTGCACAGCACGGGCGTGTAGCCGTACTGCGCGATGAGCGTCTCCATGACCTGCGCGAAGGCCGGGAAGATCGGGTTCTCCAGTTCCGGGACGATCAGGCCCACCAGCCCGGAGCGACCTCGCAGGCGAATCGGCCGCTCGTACCCGAGCACGTCGAGTGCGGTCAGCACCGCCTGCCTCGTCGACAGCGAGACTCCGGGGCGGTCGTTCAGCACGCGCGAGACCGTCGCCTCGCTGACCCCGGCCTGCTCGGCGATGTCCGCCAGCCGTGCGCGGGGGTTCTCGGTCACGACGGAAGCCTAGGGCCCTGACGGGTCAGGCGCGGGCGGCGAACACCGCCTGGAGCACGATGCCCGCGGCAACGGACGCGTTCAGGGACTCATTGCCCCCTGCCATCGGGATCCGCACGCGCCAGTCGCATGTCTGTGCGACCAGGCGGGACAGTCCCGCACCCTCGGCTCCGACCACGAGGACGACCGGGTCGGCGAGCACATCGAGGGGCAGGGCGGCGAGGTCGACATCGGCGTCCGCCGTCAGGCCCACGACGGTGAAGCCCGACTCCTGCAGCTCCTGGAGAGTCCGCGTCGTGTTCGTGACCTGGGCGACCGGGATGCGCGACAGTGCGCCGGCGGACGCCTTCCAGGCGGACGCGGTCACGCCGACGGACCGACGCGTGGGGACGACGATGCCGTCGGCGCCGAAGGCCGCTGCCGAGCGGGCGATCGCCCCGAGGTTGCGCGGATCGGTCACCCCGTCGAGCACGATGACCAGGGATCCATCCGTCAGCGAGGGCAGGTCGGCGTAGTCGTACTCGGGCACGGTGAGCACGAGCCCCTGGTGCACTCCGCCATCCGTCATGCGGTCCAGCTCGGTGCGCGGCACCTCCATGATCGGTATGCCGCGCGACACCGCGATCCGCAGCGCCTCGCGCCACCGGTCATCGGCATCGGCCTTGCTCTGCACGTACAGACCAGTCGCCGGGATATTCGCACGCAGGGCCTCGACGATCGGGTTGCGCCCCATGAGGATGCTGGCCTGCGACCTTCGCGCGCCGGTGGCCTTCGTCGTGGAGCGGCCCGCCGCGGCCCTCTTCTTCGCCGCACGTTCCTTGCGCGCCGCAGGATGATGCGGGCGCTCGGTGGCCTTGGGGGTCGGGCCCCGACCGGCCAGTTTGGCGCGGCGCTGCCCGCCGGAGCCGACGGTGGCGCCCTTCTTGGTGCCGGACCGGCGCATGGCGCCGCGACGTTGCGAGTTTCCTGCCACGAGTTCCGCCTCAGTCCAGGGACCAGCGGGCGCCGGTCGGGGTGTCTTCGACCCTGATGCCCAGGGTGTCGAGACCGTCGCGGATCGCATCGGCGGCGGCGAAGTCCTTGCGGGTACGCGCCTGCTGGCGCTGGTCGAGCAGCGCCTGCACCAGCCCATCGATCACGGAGGTCGCGCGATCGCCGCCCTGCCCGGCCCATGAGTCGGACCACGGATTCAGTCCCAGCACGTCGACCATCGCGACGACGGCATCGAACGCGCGCTGGACCCCTGCCGAGTCACCCGCCGCGAGCGCCGCGTTGCCGTCACGCACCGTCTCGTGCACCACGGCAAGGGCCTGGGGCACGGCCACGTCGTCGTCCATGGCATCGTCGAACGCCGAGGGTCGCGCCTCCGCGCGCACCTGCGGTGCACCCGACAGTCCGAGGGACTCGTGCGCCCGGGAGAGGAACCCCTCGATTCGCCGGTAGCCCTGGCCGGCCTCCGTCACGTGCTCGTCGGAGTACTCCAGCATCGACCGGTAGTGGGCGCCTGCGAGGTAGTAGCGCAGTTCCACCGGACGCACGCGCGTGACGACCTCGTCGACGAGCAGAGAGTTGCCGAGCGACTTGCTCATCTTCTCCCCGGCCGTGGTGACCCAGGCGTTGTGCATCCAGTACTGGGCGAAGCCGTCGCCCGCCGCCTTGGACTGCGCGATCTCGTTCTCATGGTGCGGGAAGACCAGATCCAGGCCACCGCCATGGATGTCGAACGCCGGCCCGAGATACTTCGCCGCCATCGCCGAGCACTCGATGTGCCAGCCCGGCCGACCCGGCCCCCACGGGGTGTCCCACAGCGGCTCGCCCGGCTTGGCCGACTTCCACATCGCGAAGTCGCGCGCATCCCTCTTGCCCCGCGGGTCGGCGTCGGCGGCATCCTTCATGTCCTCGGGACGCTGCCCGCTCAGGGCCCCGTACTCGGCGAACGACGACACATCGAAGTAGACGTCGCCCGAGGCGGAGTACCCGTGCCCAGAGTCGATCAGGCGCTGCATCAGCGTGATCATCTCGGGGATGTGGCCCGTGGCCCTCGGCTCGTAGGTCGGCGGAAGGCAGCCGAGCACGTCGTACGCACGGGCGAAGGCGCGCTCATTGCGCATCGCGACGTCCCAGTAGGGCACGCCCTGCTCCACTCCTCGCGCGATGATCTTGTCGTCGATGTCGGTCACGTTGCGGACGAACGTGACCTCGTAGCCGCGGGCCATGAGCCACCTGCGGATGACATCGAACGCGACACCGCTGCGGATGTGCCCGACATGGGGCGGCGCCTGCACCGTGGCGCCGCACAGGTAGATGCCGACACGCCCCTCGTTCAGCGGGACGAAGTCGCGCACCGAGCGGGATGCCGAGTCGTAGAAGCGCAGAGCCACGGGTGAACAGTACCCACCGCTGTTGGACGCGCTGACGCACGCGTCGACGTTCAGGCTAGAGCAGCACGACCTTCTCGGGGTGGATGCGCACGACCACGCGCACGTTGTCCGTCCCGTCGTCCATCGTGTAGCGGTCTGCTCCCGTGTACTGCCGCGCGAGCCGGTCGATCAGCTCGCGGCCGCCCTCCTCCGTCATCTCGGCGACCCCACGGACCTCCACGTACGAGTAGGGGTTCGACTTCGGATACACGAGCAGGGAGACCCGGGGGTCCGCCACGAGGTTCAGGTGCTTGCGCCGGCCCTTGACGGTCGACACGAGGATGTCGTCGCCATCGCGCTCGACCCAGACGACGGACAGGTGCGGCTGCCCGCTCGGCAGGATCGTGGCGAGCGTGGCGAACTCGGCGGCGTCGAGCCACTCCCTCGCCCTCTCCGGCAGCGCGGCCATCACTGGCCCACCCAGCGTCCGATGGCGCGAAACGCCAACTCGTTGACCGCCTTGCGCTGCGCCTTGCTCATGTCCTTGGTCGAGCCGGTCAAGTACGTGGTCTCGATGATGACGCTGTCGACCAGGCTGAACACGCTGTAGTCGTCGTTCAGGTAGCGCTTGTCCGACCCGCTGTTGGTCGAAGCGTTGTTCTGCGTGATCGAGATCGACTCGACACCCACGACAGAGTCCATAGGCACGACGGCGTTGCTCACCGACCAGGCGTTCGTATACAACGTGCCGTCCTCGCCCGAGTACGAGCTCGATCCCGTGGCGCTGCAACGGCGTGCCTGCTTCTGCAGTGCCCCGTAGGCCGAGATCGCCGCGGTCGCGCTGGTGTACTGGGTGATCTGGACACTGATGCTTCCGCCACCATCGATGTTGCGGTCGTAGGAGGCTGTGTACTGCAGCGTGCCCTTGCGCATGAAGATGTCGGTGCCCGGGTCGCCGTCGATCGCTGACGGCAGGTAGCACAGGCTGGACTTGAAGGAGGGCCCCGCGCTGAACCGCAGGACGGAGTCGAAGTCGCCGAGACTCCTGGGGATGTCATCGCGCTCGATCATGTGCCCGGCCGCGTACTCGTAGGCCTCGCGGTCGTAGGCCTGTGCCGCGGGCGCCGCGATCCCGACAACCAGGGCTGACGCTGCAGCGGCGACCAGGACTCGGTGACGGCGCATGAACCCTCCTCAGGAGCGGGGGACGTAGACGAGCGACGCTACCGCAATCGCCGCGATGCCCTCGCCCCTCCCGGTCAGGCCGAGGCCGTCGGTCGTGGTGCCGGAGACGCTCACGGGTGCACCGATCGCGGCACCGAGGACGTCCTGGGCCTCCTGCCGGCGCGTGCCGATGCGCGGGCGGTTGCCGATGATCTGGACGCTCGCGCTCCCGACGACGAAGCCCGCGGCTCGCACGAGATCCGCTGAGTGCGAGAGCAGCGAGACCCCCGAGGCGCGCACCCAGCGCGGGTCGTCCGTGCCGAACACCGCCCCGAGGTCGCCGAGGCCGGCAGCCGACAGCAGTGCATCGCAAAGGGCATGAGCGGCGACGTCGGCGTCCGAATGCCCTGCCAGGCCGACCTCGTCGGGCCACAGCAGGCCAGCGAGCCACAGCGGACGATCGGGCTCGAAGGCGTGGACGTCGGTCCCGAGACCCACACGCGGGATGTCAGCCGCCACGGGATTCCCTCCGCCGGGCCAGCACGGCCTCCGCGATGACGAAGTCGAAGGGGCGGGTGACCTTGAAGGCCTCCTCGTGCCCCGGGATCACGAGGACAGGGATGCCGAGTGCCTCGACGAGCCCGGCGTCGTCGGTGACCCCGAGGTCGGCCTCGGCATGCGCACGCTGCAGCACGGCCCGGGCGAATCCCTGCGGGGTCTGGATCGCGCGCAGCCGATCTCGCTCGATCGTGCGGGTGACGACGGACCCCTCATCGACCTCCTTGACGGTGTCGACCACCGCCAGTGCCGGGACGACCGCGGGATGCCCGTCCGCAACCGCCGCCACGACGGCGTTGACCACCTCGACCGGCACGAGCGGTCGCGCCGCATCATGCACGAGCACGATGTCGACGTCGTCGGGAAGGGTGAGCAGCGCACGCGCGACAGAGTCCTGCCGGGTCTCGCCGCCCTGCACGACGCTCGCGTCGGCGCCGAGATCGTGGTCGTTCAGGAGGGCTGCGACCTCGTCGACGCTCTCCTCGGGTGCCGCGACGACCACGAGGTCGACGACTCGGCTCGCGGCCAGGGCTCGGACGGCGTGGACGAGCATGGGCTGGCCGCCGAGGAGTCGTAGGGCCTTCGGGGCTCCCGGGCCCAGGCGCTCACCGCGCCCTGCGGCAGGAACGATCGCTGCTGTGCGACCGGTCCGCTGCGACAGGTCTCCTGTCGCGCCCGAGGACGCCACGGAGGAGTACTCCTAGGACGCGAGGACTTCGTCGAGGATGGCCTCGGCCTTGTCCTCGTTGGTCTTCTCGGCGAGGGCAAGCTCGCTGACCAGGATCTGGCGGGCCTTGGCCAGCATGCGCTTCTCGCCGGCGGACAGGCCCCGCTCGCGCTCACGGCGCCACAGGTCGCGCACGACCTCCGCCACCTTGATGACATCGCCCGAGGCGAGCTTCTCGAGGTTGGCCTTGTAACGACGGGACCAGTTGGTCGGCTCCTCGGTGTAGGGCTGGCGCAGCACCGTGAACACCTTGTCGAGGCCTTCGGCATTGACCACGTCGCGAACACCCACGAGATCCACGTTGTCGGAGGGCACCCGAACCGTCAGGTCGCCCTGGGCGACCCGCAGTACGAGGTACTCGCGGTCCTCCCCCTTGACCTTGCGGATCTCCACGGACTCGATGACCGCTGCTCCGTGGTGCGGGTAGACAACCGTGTCGCCGACGTTGAACGCCATAGAGGGGGACCCCTTTCCGAGGACCTCAAGGCTAGCACGGGCCTCTCGGGCCCCGACCGGGCGCTCGGTCAGGGCAGCGGCGCCCTTCGATAGGCTGACGACGTGATCCGCACCTCCCACGCCCTGCGCCCCTCGCTCGCCATCGCCGCCGTCTGCATCGCCGTGCTGCCGCTTTCCGGCTGCTTCAGCGGCCAGCAGGCCACCACGACCATGCAGGCGAAGATGAACTCCGGCAACGGGGTCCAGGCCCAGCAGGGCCCCATCAGGATCGAGAACGCCACCGTGGTGAAGTCCGCCGACGGCGCAGAGGCGACCCTCCTGGTGCGCATCTTCAACGACGGCATCGAGCCGGACGCGCTGACCTACGCGAGCATCAACGGCACGCCTGCCGAGATCATCGGGACCGAGGAGGTCGCGGTCGACCTGCCGCCCGGCTCCTCGACCTCGTTCGGCTGGAACTCCGACCTGCGCATCGACCTCGGCGCGCTGGACGCCGAGGTGGCCACCTACGTCCCGATCGAACTGGGCTTCGCCACCGCCGGCCTCGCACCGCTCTCCGTCCTGGTCGTCCCCCAGGCCGGCATCTACGAGGACGTCACGATCCTTCCGTAGGACCCCTGCCTCCGCGGCTCGCTGCGCTCACTCCTCGTCAGGGCTCGAACTTGTACCCCAGACCACGCACCGTGATCAGGTGCACCGGGTTGCCCGGGTCCTCCTCGACCTTGGCGCGCAGGCGCTTCACGTGCACATCGAGGGTCTTGGTGTCGCCGACGTAGTCCGCCCCCCACACCCGATCGATCAGCTGCGCACGGGTGAGGACCCGACCGGCATTGCGCACCAGCAGCTCGAGCAGGTCGAACTCCTTCAGCGGCATGGCCACCGCCTCGCCTCGCACCGTGACGACATGGCGGTCGACATCCATGCGCACCGGCCCGGCCTCGACCGTGGTCGCCAGCAGCTCCTCCGGCTCACCGTGGCGGCGCAGGACCGATCGCACCCGCGCCAGGAGCTCGCGCGAGGAGAAGGGCTTGGTGACGTAGTCGTCCGCCCCGAGCTCCAGGCCGACGACCTTGTCGATCTCGCCGTCCTTCGCGGTCAGCATGATGATCGGGACCGCGGACTTCGTGCGGATGGTGCGGCACACCTCCAGGCCGGAGACGCCCGGCAGCATCAGGTCGAGGAGGATCAGGTCGGCGCCGCGCTGCTCGAACGCCTCGATCGCCTCGTTGCCGTCCGCGGACACCTCGACCTCGTATCCCTCACGCCGGAGCATGAAGGACAGCGCCTCCGAGAACGACTCCTCGTCCTCCACGACCATGATCCTCGTCACGACTGGGCCTCTCCTGATGTACCGACGGGTCGGGGTGCTTCACTGAACATCTCGACCTCCAGCACGCTCTCATTGGACGTCTGGCTGGGGGTGTAGATGGGCAGGCGGATCGTGAACGTCGAGCCGACCCCGACCTCGGACCACACGGTGCACTCGCCACCGTGGTTCTGGCTCACGTGCTTCACGATCGCCAGGCCCAGGCCGGTGCCGCCCGTCACGCGGGACCTCGCGGGATCGACCCGGTAGAAACGCTCGAAGACCCGGTCGAGGTCGTTCGCCGAGATGCCGATGCCCTGGTCCTTCACGGCGATCTCGACCAGCGAGTCCGACACCCGCGTACCGACGGCCACTCGGGTGTGGCTGGCGGAGTACGCCACCGCGTTCATCAGCAGGTTGCGCAGGGCCGCGAGCAGCTGCCGCTCGTCACCGTAGACGAGGCTGCCGCACGGCTCTCCCACCTCGATCTCGATCTGGCTGCGCAGGGCCAGCGTCCGCACCTCGTCGACCGCGCGCATGACGAGGTCGTCGACGGACACGACCTCGGCCCGGGTCAGGGGATCGTCGCCCTGGAGGCGCGAGAGGTCGATGACGTCCTGGACCAGCGTGCTCAGTCGGGCCGCCTCGACCTGCATGCGCTCGGCGAAGTGACGCACCTGCTCCGCGTCATCGGCGGCAGCGAGAACCGCCTCGGCGAGCAGCGAGATCGCTCCGACGGGCGTCTTCAGCTCGTGGCTCACGTTCGCCACGAAGTCGCGGCGGACGACGTCGACGCGGCGTTCCTCCGCGAGGTCGTCGATGATCACGAGGATCGCCCCGGATCCCAGGGGTGCCACGCGGACGCGGAGCTCGAGCAGCTCGCGTCCCAGCGGTGGGCGCCGGACCCGCATCTCCAGTTCGCGGGCGTGGCCGTCGTCGGCCGCGCGCTGGATCAGGTGGCGGATGTCCGCGACGGTCACGGCCTCCCTGGCCACCAGGCCCAGGCCCGTGGCACGGGCATTCGCTCGCAGGACGGTGCCGTCGGGCGCGACCACCATGGAGGCGGACGGCAGGACGCTCAGCACCCTGACGACCTCGTCGGGGACGTCGGGCAGCCCGGGAGCCGAGGCGAACTCGTCCATGGCTCCCTCCGACCTCAGCACATGCTCAGGATAGGAGGCGAGGAGCGGCCCGCATGGAGGTGAACCCGCGAAGGCCGCATGATTCATGAAGGGTTCTGACGAGAACACCCGGAATTCATGCTCCGGCAGCGTGGCGTTCATGTCGGAGCATGGGGCCGTTGCCGATCGCGCGTAGCCTTGCCCCGAGACCACGAGCAAGGGGCTGCATGGACATCGAACTCACCCAGCGACTCGACGTTGTCAAGGGTGACCTGATCCGGATGACCCAGCTCGTCGGCTCGGCCATGAACCGGGCTACCCAGGCGCTGCTCGACGCCGATCTCGCCATGGCCGAGGCGGTCATCGCCGCCGATGCCCAGATCGACCTGCTGGCCAGCGACATCGAGGAGCAGTGCCTCGACGCGATCGCCGTGAACCACCCCGGGCCGGACCAGCTGCCCGAGATCATCGGCGCCCTGCGCATCGGGGCCTCGCTGGAGCGGATGGGCGACCTCGCCGAGCACGTCGCGAAGCAGGCCCGGCTGCGGTACCCCCGGCTGTCGATCCCCCAGGAGCTCCGCGGCACCTTCGCCGAGATGGGCGGCCTGGCGGAGGCGATCGTCTCCAAGACCGGCTCGGTGATCGCCTCGCAGGACGTCGCGCTCGCCGGCGACATCGGCCGCCATGACGCGGAGGTGGACCGGCTGCACCGCGAGCTCTTCACGATCGTGCTCTCACCCTCGTGGCCGCACGGGGTCGAGGCGGCCATCGACGTCACGCTGCTGTCCCGCTACTACGAGCGCTATGCCGACCATGCGGTGTCCGTCACCCGCCGGGTGGTCACCATCGTCACCGGGGAGCCGTACGTGGGGGTGTCCCTCTAGTCGCTCCCCGGGCTGGCCCCCGGCCGCCGGTTGCGCAAGACTCGCCCCGTGCCGGGTCCGACCCCCCTTGACTCCCGCCGTGCGCGCCAGCCGCGCAGGGTCGCCGTCCTCTCGGTGCACACGTCCCCGCTCGACCAGCCCGGCACCGGTGATGCGGGCGGCATGAACGTCTACATCGTCGAGACGGCCACCCGGCTCGCCGAGTCCGGCGTCGAGGTCGAGATCTTCACGCGGGCCACCTCCTCCGACCTGCCGCCCACGGTCGAGCTCGCGCCCGGCGTCCTGGTCCGCCATGTGACGGCAGGGCCGTTCGAGGGCCTGCCCAAGCAGGACCTGCCCGGCCAGCTCTGCGCGATGACGGCCGGCGTGCTGCGCGCCGAGGCCGCCCGCCCCGAGGGCTGGTTCGACCTGATCCACTCGCACTACTGGCTCTCCGGCCAGGTCGGCTGGCTCGCCTCCGAGCGCTGGAACGTCCCGCTCATCCACTCCATGCACACCATGGCGAAGGTGAAGAACCGCGACCTGTCGCCCGGCGATCAGCCCGAGCCGCGCATGCGCGTCCTCGGCGAGGAGCAGGTCGTCGCCGCGGCCGACCGGCTGATCGCCAACACGACGACCGAGGCGGACGAGCTCATCGACCTGTACGGGGCACGGGAGTCGGCTGTTGACGTCGTGCACCCGGGCGTCGACCTCGAGACCTTCACCCCCGGTGACCGTGCAGCCGCTCGGCGCCGCCACGGCATCGAGGAGGACGCCGAGGTCCTGCTGTTCGTCGGCCGGATCCAGCCGCTCAAGGCACCGGACGTCCTGCTGCACGCAGCGGCCCTGCTCGCCGACGGCGATCCCGGCCTGAGGTCGCGCCTGCGCATCGTCGTGTGCGGGGGGCCCTCGGGCAGCGGGCTCGACCGTCCGGCTGCGCTCATCGACCTTGCCGACCACCTGGGCATCACCGGGCTCGTGCGCTTCGTGCCGCCCTCGAACCGCGAGTCGCTCGCCGACTGGTACCGGGCCGCCGACGTGACCGTCGTGCCGTCGCACTCGGAGTCGTTCGGCCTGGTGGCCGTGGAGTCCCAGGCGTGCGGGACCCCCGTCGTCGCAGCGGCCGTGGGCGGCCTGCGCACCGCCGTCGCCCACCAGGTGAGCGGGCTGCTTGTCGAGGGCCACGATCCCCGGGACTACGCCGTCGCCATCCGCAGCATTCTCGAGCGCCCCGGGCTCCAGGACGAGCTCTCGCACGGCGCACGCATGCATGCCGCCGCATTCGGCTGGTCGGCCACGACCGCCGGCCTGCTCGACAGCTACCGTGCGGCTCTCGCGAATGCCCACGACCGGCTGCCGGCCAGCCGCACGTCATGAGCCGCGAGGCGGCGCGCCGGGCGATCGAGCAGTTCGTCACCACCTCGGGCCTGCCGTGGGAGGAGGGGTCGGACGGAACTGTCGTCGTCACCCTGCCCGGGGAGCACAAGCTCATGACCACGGTCGCCCTTTCGATCGGCGAGCACGCCATGACGCTCAACGCGTTCGTCGCGAGGAACCCCGACGAGAACCACGAGGCGGTCTACCGGTGGCTGCTCGAGCGCAATCGCCGCATGTACGGGATGGCCTTCGCCATCGACCACCTCGGCGACATCTACCTGGTCGGCCGCGTGCCCCTCGACGCGGTGACCGAGGGGGAGCTGGACCGCCTCATGGGCGCGGTGCTGCAGTACTCCGACGGCTCCTTCAACACCCTGCTCGAGCTCGGCTTCGCGTCGAGCATTCGCACCGAGTGGGCATGGCGCACCCAGCGGGGCCTGCCGACCGACAATCTGCGCGCCTTCGAGCACCTCGTCGCCCGACCCGCCGATGCCGCGGACGGTCCGGCAGGATGACGCCATGACCTCTGCGCCCTACACCGTGATCCTCCTCCGCCATGGCGAGAGCGAGTGGAACGCGAAGAACCTCTTCACCGGGTGGGTCGACGTCGACCTGAATGACAAGGGCCGCGGCGAGGCCCGCCGGGGCGGGGAACTGCTCGCCGACGCGGGACTGCTGCCCGACATCGTCCACACGTCCCTGCTCACGCGGGCGATCAAGACCTCGCAGATCGCGCTCGAGGCCTGCGATCGGATGTGGATCCCGGTGCGCCGCAACTGGCGGCTCAACGAGCGGCACTACGGAGCCCTGCAGGGGCGGAACAAGAAGGAGACCCTCGACGCGTACGGCGAGGAGCAGTTCATGCTCTGGCGCAGGTCGTACGACACCCCGCCCCCGCCGATCGACCCGGACGACCCGTGGGCCCAGACGCACGACCCGCGCTACGCCGCGCTTCCGCCCGAGGCCCGACCTGCGACCGAGTGCCTGGCCGACGTCGTCCGCCGCCTCATCCCGTACTGGGAGGACGTGATCGTCGGCGAGGACCTCCGCTCGGGCCGGACCGTCCTCGTTGCCGCGCACGGCAACTCCCTGCGTGCCCTGGTCAAGCATCTCGACGGCATCTCGGACGAGGACATCGCGGCCCTGAACATCCCGACCGGGATCCCGCTGGTCTACCGGCTGGACGCGGACCTGCACCCCCTCGTGCCGGGCGGGGAGTACCTCGACCCGGACGCGGCCGCCGCAGCGGCCGCCGCCGTCGCGGCGCAGGGTCGCGGCTAGCCGTGGCGCGCACCGACCGGCTGGACCTCGCCGACGCGACGGTCCGCGAGTGGGACGCGACCGTCCTCGCCAGCGACCCGGAGCTCGGCATCGTGCTCGACCGGTCGGCGTTCTACCCCGGCGGCGGCGGTCAGCCGCCGGACCACGGGGTGCTCCTCTGGGGCGGCGTCCAGACGCCGATCATCGACGTGCGCCGGGGCGACGACTACTGCCTGATCCCTGCCGAGGGGGCGCCTCTCCCCCCGGTCGGCACGAGCGTGACGGGCGCCATCGAGGACGCGCGGCGCACGGCGCTCATGCGCACGCACTCAGGCCTGCACCTGCTCTCGGGCGTGGTCTTCCGCGACTTCGGCGCACTGGTGACCGGCTCCAATATGGATCCGCTCAGCGGGCGCCTGGACTTCAACCTCGAGGAGGTGCCTGAGGGCTTCAAGGAGGCCGTCGAGGCCGCCTGCGCGATCGAGGTCGATACTGACCGGGCGATCGTCGCGTACGAACTCCCACGCGAGGAGGCCTTCGCGATCCCGGACGTCATCCGCACCGCCACGAACCTGCTGCCCGCCGGCATCGAGATCGTGCGGATCGTCGACATCCGCGGACTGGACGTGCAGGCCGATGGCGGCACGCACGTGGCATCCACGCGCCAGATCGGCGCCATGAGGGTGCTGAAGGTCGAGAACAAGGGCAAGGGCTTCCGGCGGATCCGGGTCGCCCTCGAGGACTAGTCAGCGCCGATCGGTGATCTCCGCGATGCGGGGACGCACGTCGAAGAGGTAGACGAGCGAGACGACGATGCCCGCGAGACCGATCAGGCCAACCGGGGAGACGACGTTGAGCAGCAGGCCGGTGCCGGCGGCCAGTCCGGTGAGGATCAGCCACAGCACCTTGCTCTTGCGGCCCACGGCCGGAAACGCAGCTGCCGGCCGGCGCAGGCAGTCGATGAACGCGAAGCCCTTGACACCGAGCATCACGACCCACAGGCCGAACAGCAGGATGCCCTGGAAGGTGTCGAACACCTCTCCACGCTAACGCACACCCGGAGGTCCTGCCGCCGGACGCCCCTGCGCTCGATCAGGCGCCGACGACCTCGCGCAGCAGCGTGACGGTGTGCGTCACCGTGCCGCGCACGGAGGCCGCGGTGTCGTGCACGCGCGTGCGCGCCTGCCCCGCCCAGGCGGCCAGCTCTGCCAGGTCGACGCGTCGGAGCTCGACCTTCGGCAGGTCCAGCTTCGGGAGCTCGACCTTCGGGAGCTCGACCTTCGGCAGATCCAGCTTCGGCAGGTCCAGCTTGGGCAGTTCGACCTTCGGCAGGCCGAGGCGGCCGAGGTCGACCGAGGGGCGTGACGAGGTCGTGCTCGAGGCGGCGGCAGCGGCCTTGGCCGTCGTCGTCTTGGCCGCCTTCGTGGCCTTCGCCGTCGTGGTCTTGGCGGCCTTGGTCGCCTTGGCCGTGGTGGTCTTCGCGGCCTTCGTGGCCTTCGCCGTCGTGGTCTTGGCGGCCTTGGTCGCCTTGGCCGTCGTGCTCGTCGCCGTGGTGTCGTCGGTGGTCATGGTCATTCCCTCATTCCGTGGTGGACTGGTGCGTGGTGGACTCGTCCGGGGTGGACTGGTGCGTGGTGGACTCGTGCGTGGCGGCCTGGTTCTCGGCCTGGAAGGCGGCGTAGATCTGCAGCAGCGTCGCCCTCTGGCGCTCGGTGAGCGTGGGATCGGACGCGATCGCGGTGGTCACCGACTCATCGCCGGTGCGATCGTCGAGGATGCCTGCCCGGACGTAGAGGGTCTCGGCCGAGATCCGCAGCCCCTGGGCGATCTGCTTGAGGATCTCCGCGCTGGGGTTGCGCAGGCCCCGCTCGACCTGGCTCAGGTAGGGGTTCGAGACCCCCGCGGCCTGGGCGAGCTGCCGCAGCGACATATGGGCCTGGTCCCGCTGCTCGCGGATGAAGCCGCCGAGGTCGCCGATGCGTGCCATGCCGCCAGTATGCGCCGAGATGCTTGCAATTGCAAACGCACCTGCTAGCGCCCGCTAGCGGACCTCACCCTATGCCGAGGGCCGTGACCAGCAGCGCCGCCACGATCGCCACGCACAGCACCAGCCCCGCCACCGGGACAAGGCGCCGGATCGCCCACGGACCCGGGACGGTGAACGACGCGGCATGCGCCACGGCGTAGTAGAGGAGCACGCTGCCTCCTGAGAGGGCGAGGGCCCAGGACAGTCGCCCGGGCACGACCAGCAGGGCGACCACCACGGCAACCGCGATGGCCGCCCGGTGCGGCACCCTGCGCGACGAGACCGCGGCGAGGGCGCCGGGCGCATCGCCGCGTGCCGCCATCGCGAAGAGTGTCCGACCCATCCCGGCAAGGAGCGACAGGAGCACCGCACCGGCACCCAGCACGGCCCCGAGCACCACCAGGACGCTCAGGCCCGAGGAACCGGAGACGAGCGACTCCAGGGGTGCCGGTCCTAGCGGCATCCCGCGCGCGGCCGCGGCGGTGACCACCCCGCCCACGACCGCGTAGAGGACGAGCACCACCGCGAACGACACCGCCATCGCAATGGGGATCGTGCGGGACGGATCCTTGACCTCCTCGCCGAGGACGGCGATGCGCGCATATCCCGCGAACGCGACGAAGAGCAGTCCGGCAGCGGCGAGCACGGTCACCGGCGTCGTCATTGGCAGGTCGACCGGCGTCGGCGCGGGCAGGTGCGTGGCACCCCAGAAGACGACGACCATCACGATCACGATCAGTGCACCGACCAGCACCGCGTTCACGCGCACCGAGCGGACGATCCCGCGAAGGTCCACGAGCAGCGCGATGACAATGGCCGCCCAGGCGACCGCTCGCTCCTGCCCCGGCCAGGCGTAGGCGCCGATGGTCAGCGCGGCCGCTGCTGCGCTCGCACTCTTGCCCACCAGGAAGGCCACTCCCGCAGCAACGCCAGCGGGCCGGTTCAGTCGGAGACGCCCGTAGGCGTAGACGCCGCCCGACTCCGGATGGCGGCTCGCAAGGCGTGCGGTCGACACCGCATTGAGCATCGCCACCGACGCGGCGGCGAGCAGGGAGAGCAGGAGAAGCGGGCCCGCCCACTGCCATGCCGGCGTCCACACCGCGAAGACACCGGTGCCGAGCATCGCGCTCAGGCCCACCACCACCGCCCCGGGGATCCCCAGCCCCCGCCGCAGCCGCGAAGGCGGATCCTCGGTCATGCCGGCCCTGCGGGAGCCGACGCCAGCGGGGACCTCACGGCACCGACGGGCCGACCACCGCCCAGTGTCGCAATGCTGGCCAGGGCACTCAGCCGCCGGTGATCGGCACCCGGCGGGTCGAGCCACTGGACGATCGCTGCCACGGCCACCTGACGGGCGCGCCCCGACCCGTCGAGCACCTTCACCGCGAAGGACCGGCCGTCGGCGAGCGCCCCGACGAACACGCCCTCCGCACCGTCCTTCGCGACCAGGCCCGGCACCGCCTGCATGAGCTCCGTGACGTCACGACGTGATCCACCGACCAGCTGCGGATGCGCGCGCATGGCATCCACGACGCGCCTCTCCGGGGCGTCGGCGGGTGCGGTCACCGCGTGAGTGAGCGACCGGGCCAGGCCGCGCAGGGTCATCACGTGCACCGGGGCGCCGCATCCGTCGACACCCACGCGCGTGATCGGATCACCGGTGAGTCGACGCACCTCCGCGAGGATCGCCTGCTGCAGGGGATGCTCCGGATCCCGGTAGTCGCCGACGGACCAGCCCCGCACCACGCAGGTGGCGAGCATCGCCGCGTGCTTGCCCGAGCAGTTCATGGCCAGTGGCGTCGCGCGGTGCCCGCCCTGCACCCATGCGTCCCGAGCCACGGGATCCAGCGGCAGGTCCGCCGGGGTCTGCAGCGCCCCTGCCGTCAGGCCGGCCCCGGCCAGGATGCGCAGCACGCCGTCGCGATGCATCGCCTCGCCGCTGTGCGACGACGCCGCCAGCGCGCACAGGTCGTCCGGCAGGTCAAGGCCCAGGCGCACCATCGCCGTCGCCTGCATGGGCTTGGCCGACGAGCGCGCCATCAGCTCCAGGCCCGGGTCACCCCACGCGCGTGCGACCTCGCCGCCCGGATCGAGGACCACGGCGTGCCCGAGGTGGACGCCCTCGACGAAGCCGGTGCGGTCGTACGACGCGAGGACGACCGGATCGATGGCCACGGCCGCATGATGGCACGCGGGATGGAAGGCTGGTCGGCATGAGAGCGGTGGTGCAGCGCGCGCGGGACGGAAGCGTGAGCGTCGACGGTGCGGTGGTGGGCTCGTTCAGCGGCCCCGGCCTTGTCGTCCTCGTCGGCGTCACCCATGACGACACCCCTGCCGTGGCGGTGCGACTGGCGGACAAGGTCTACGACCTGCGGATCTTCGGTCCCGAGCATGCGCAGCAGGCCGACGTGGAAGGCCTTCCGCGCGAGGTCTCGGCCAGCGACCTCGGGCTCCCCGTGCTCGTCGTCAGCCAGTTCACGCTCTACGGCGACACCCGCAAGGGCCGACGCCCGACGTGGGACGCAGCAGCTCCGGGGCCCGTGGCCGAGCCGCTGGTCGCGGCCGTGGTCGATCGGCTGCGCGAGCGCGGGGCCGATGTCGCCACGGGCGTCTTCGGTGCCGACATGCATGTGGCCCTCGTGAACGACGGGCCGATCACCCTCGTCCTTGACTGCTGAGCGGATCAGCCGACGACCACCGGCACCTGTGTCGCCGGTGCGTCGCCGCCCGTCGTTCGCACCACGAGCTCTGCATCGAGCGGGGTCGAGCGCTTCACGACGGCCGTCGCGATCGGGCCCTCCTCGACGTGCCAGGCCGACGACGCGACCCATCCGACCTCGCGACCCTCGCTGACGACGGCGTCACCGTGAGCCGGCAGCTCCTCCCGACTCCCGTCGAGGTGAAGCAGCACGAGTCGGCGCGGGGGATGGCCCAGGTTGTGCACGCGCGCGACCGCCTCCTGGCCCCGGTAGCACCCCTTCGCCAGGTGCACGCCCGGGCCCACCCAGCCGACCTCGTGCGGCAGGGTGCGGTGGTCGGTCTCGAGACCGATGCGCGGCACGGCGGCTGCGACGCGCTGCGCCTCCAGCGCCCAGGTGCCGGCCCGCTCGGGCCAAGCGGCCAGCCGATCCGCGAGCTGAGCGCGCGGCACGATCACCTCGCGCCCGACGAGCGCTGCCGGCCGCTCGGGCACGTACCGCGCGGCATCGCCTCCCCGGTCGCTGCCGGCATCAGTGGATCCCAGCCCTGCAAAGTCGACCGGCACGAGCCACGTGGGCACGTTCGGGTCCGACTCGCGCACCGGCTCCCACACCACCGCGCAGTCCTCGGTGCGGTCGGCGACGTCGACGCGCAGCAGGAACTGCATCGAGCGCAGGTGGTCGACGAGGGCGCCCGCCGAACCGGGCTCGACAGTGATCCACGTCGTTGTGCCGTCGTCGACAAGGTGGAGCTCATGCTCGACGTGCCCGTGTGGGCTGAGGATCAGCGCGAGCGCCGAGTCCCCCGGCTGCAGCGCATCGAGGTGCTGCGTGGTGAGGCTGTGAAGCCAGCCGAGCCGGTCGGGCCCGGTGACGCTGACGACGCCGCGGTGCGAGAGGTCGACGGCTGCCGTGCCCGCGGCCAGCGCGCGCTGCTCGCGCAGCGGCTCGCCGTAGTGCCACGGGACTCCCTCGTCCGGGGAGCCGGCCGGTGCCGCGACAGGTGTCGGCGTCACAGCGGGTCGTCGGCCTCGTGGTGGCGCGGCGCCTCCTCGCAGTCCCGGCAGTGGCCGTGGACCGACACGTGCGAGATGTCGGTGCGGAAGCCGTAGTCGTCCCGCAGCGCCGCCACGAACGATGCGGCAACGCCTGCCGGGATGCTCTGCACGGCACGGCAGCGATCGCAGACAAGGTGGATGTGCACATGCTCGTCGACTGCGTGATAGGTCGGGGCTCCGTGCCCGATGTGGGCATGCGTCACGAGGCCGACGTCCTCGAGCACCTCGAGGGTCCGGTAGATCGTCGACAGGTTGACCCCGCTCGCGGTGCGCTGGACCTCGACGAGGATCTCTTCCGGGGTCCCATGACGCAGGGCCTCCACGGCCTCGAGCACCAGCTGGCGCTGGGGCGTGATGCGGAAGCCGTGCTCGCGGAGGCGCTCCTCCCAGTCCGCTGTCATGACGCCTCCGTCCTGCCCTCGACGGGCTGCAGCGTGGCGGCGAGGTGGTTGGTCATCGGCTCGCCGACCGCGCGCATGTCGAATGTCCACAGCAGACGTCCGTCCACCAGGCCGTACAGGCGCTCACCCGCCGAGTAGTCCTTGGCGGACTCCGTGCGGGCGACGCAGTCGGTGTGCAGGGTAGCCCGCGCACCGGTGATGGTGGCGTTCTCGAGTCCGGTGACCTCGAGGGTGCCGACCCAGATCTCGGCGTAGCCGGTCGGGTGGGCGAGCGTCAGCTCGATCGCGTTGTCCGGCCGCGGGCGCCAGTACCCCGACTCCGTGCCCAGGGGGCGCACCCGCTCGCCGGCGTCGTCGAGCAGCCAGCTGCGCGAGTGGTAGGACAGGAACGGCCGACCGTCCGTCGAGATGACGACCTCCTGCCCGAAGCGGAAGTCGTCGATCGTCGGGTACTGGCCCGTACCGACGCCGACCCAGTGGCCGATCAGCCAGGAGAGCGGACGCAGGGCCTCAGGGACTTCAACCCCCGACCCGTCGACTTCGACGCCCTCGACCATGGCCGCAGCCTACCGAGCGCGCTGGGACGGCATCCGTGCGAGCGTCAGCGCGCCGGGCGCACACGCGCCCACAGCAGGTACATCTCGCACCCGAGGCAGAAGTTGAACGCCGCGTTCAGGAACGCGGCCGCCAGCGCCATGGCCACCGCGATCGTCGCGACGAGGGTGGCCCCGGCCAGAAGGGCGACCAGTGCGACGACCAGGAAGACCAGGCCGACCGCCTGCGCGAACCGCGGCGGAGCCGAGTCCTCGAGCTCGCGGGGAGGCGCAAGGCGCGGGCGCACGAGGCGACGGAACACGATGCCGTACGGCTGAGCCTGCAGGCCGACGATGGCGCCCAGGCCGAAGACGAGGGTCTGCCACGCCACCAGGACGAGTCCGGCCGGCGTCGAGATCAGCAGGAGGGCGAGCGCCAGCACGACGGTGGTCAGCACGGCGCCGAAGCGGGGGCCGCGCGGGTCTATGGCCTGGCGGCCCGTGTTCGAGGTCGTGGAGTTGTCGGGCATGAGCCAGACGCTAGAAGTGGCCGGGCAACAGCCGTCACCGGGCTCCGCAGCAACGCATGAGTCGTAGCTGCAAGGTGTTCGCAGGGCTAGATCTCGAAGTCGGGTCGATCCTCGGGCAGCAGGTCGCCCAGCGCGGCGATCACATCCGCCTTGCGCGGCTGACCGCTGGCCTGCTTGCGCACGACCCCGCCCCGATCGAGGAAGAGCACGGTGGGAGTGCGGCGGATGTCGAGCGCCCGGACGAGTTCGAGATTCTCCTCGGCATCGATCTCGACGTGCGAGATCCCCGGCACCATCACAGAGACCTCCTCCAGGATCCGCCGGGTGGCGCGGCAGGGCTGGCAGAACGCGCTGGAGAACTGCACGAGGGTCGCCTTCTCCCCCAGGCGTCCCGCCAGGGCGACCGCCAGTGCCTCGGTCTGGGCGGAGGGCTGTTCGGGCTGCACCTCGGCCGGCGGATCGTCCGGGCCTGCCATCGGCACCATGGGGCCGCTCGCGGGCGCTGATGGGGCTGCCGCATCCCGCACCCGACCGTTGACGCGGCGGTACCACAGCCCGAAGGCCGTCGCCGCGACGAGCACGATGACGAGGACCCACAGCCCGGTCATGCCGTTCACGCCAACCTCACCCGCTGTGGATCGGCGACTGTGAGGCCGCAGGCCTCGCGCGCCCATGCGCCGATGCGGTCGACCGTGGCGGGCGGGATGGCCGACTCGGCGTGCCCCACACCGGGCTCCACCCACAGGTCCACGCGTGACGCGGAACCGCAGGCCGCGTCGACGATCGCTTCCGGGTGCTCGAGTGGGAAGTAGTGGTCGGCGTCGCCATGGACGACGAGCAGCGGGATGCCCGGGAGCTGGGCAGCCGCCTCGAACGGCTGGATCGGGTGCGGGTCGGGCCATCCGCGACCGCTCACCCGGGTGCGACGGAACCGCATGAGAGTACGACCGGGAGCCGTCTCGACCATCCAGTGGGCCACTCGCATGATGCGCGTGCCGCGGTAGAACCAGAACGCCGGCGCACTCACGCTGACGACCGCATCGACTGCTCCCGGGGTCCCGGCCGCCAGCGCCGCCTCGCGCAGAGACACCGCGCCGCCGAGGGAGAAGCCCACGGTGGCGACCCGGCGGTAGCCGAGGTCCCGCGCCCAGGCCACGGCCGCCTCGACATCGAGGACCTCCTCATCGCCCACGGTGGTGGCGCCTCCCGACTGCCCATGCCCACGCATGTCCAGCGCGACCACACCGCCGAAGGCGCGCAGCCGGGCCACCACCCGCTGGACGCGCTCGTGCCGCCAGTTACCGGTGAAGCCGTGGACCACCACCAGTGCGAGGTCTCGCCCGGACGCCGGCCCGGTCGCCGGCACGTGGACGGCACTGATCGCGACCCCATCGGCCGTCGTCAGGGTCGTCGCATCCCATGAGGGATCCAGCCACGAGCGCACCGCAGCATTGTGCCCGACCGGAGAGGACCTCATGGCACCGTGCCGTAGCCTTGGGTCCTCCGCGTTCCGACAGGCGGCGCGCCGGCCGCTGGGGGTGACATGCGCCTGATCCTCCTGACGCGGGCGATGGAGCCCTCCGCCGAGGTGCTCCCTGCGCTCGCGCTGCTCGGCCACCACGTCCACACGATGCCCGCGGAGGCGACCGCCCTGCTGCGGGCGCCCGCGTGCGACGCCCTGCTCGTCGACGGCCGTCGCGACCTGCCGGCCGTCCGCGGCTTGACCCGCCTGCTCCGCCAGACCGGTGTCGACGTCCCCCTGATCCTCGTCACCACCGAGGGCGGGCTCGCCGCCGTGCAGCACGACTGGGGCATGGACGAGGTGCTGCTCGACACCAGCTCACCGGCCGAGGTCGAGGCGCGGCTGCGACTCGCCGCGGCGTCGGTGGGCAGCAGTGCCGCGCCCGACGACCACGCCCCCGGTGAGATCCGCAGCGGAGACCTGCACATCGACGAGGCCACCTACTCGGCGCGGCTGCGCAGTCGCACGCTCGACCTGACGTTCAAGGAGTTCGAGCTGCTCAAGTATCTGGCCCAGCACCCCGGCCGAGTGTTCACCCGGGCGATCCTGCTGCAGGAGGTGTGGGGCTACGACTACTTCGGCGGCACGCGCACCGTCGACGTCCACGTCCGTCGTCTCCGCGCCAAACTCGGCCCAGAGCACGAGAGCCTCATCGGCACCGTCCGCAATGTCGGCTACCGATTCGTGCCCGACGGTGCCGACCCCTCAGCCCGCACCGCGGACGCCGACGTGCTCGCCTGAGCGCCATGGCCTCCCCCATCAACATGGCCCCCACCGTCAACTACGCGATCGAGGCGCGCCTCGCCGACGAGGACATCGACGAGCTGACCGGGATGCTCGAGGAGATCACCGAGCACGACGGACTCCGGCCACTGTCGGAGCACGTGTGGCTGCATGCCAAGGAGGGTGGCGAGGAGCCCGGCCTGCACGTGCTCGCGCGCGACGCCGGAACAGGTCGGCTCATCGGCTACGCCCACATCGACATCACCGACGAGGTCGAGGGGTCCAGTGCCGAGTTCACGGTCGCGCCCGCCTTCCGGCGGCGCGGCATCGGCACGGCACTGATCGAGCACCTGATGTCGCTGGCCCCGGACGGCCGGCTGCGCCTGTGGGCGCACGGCGAGCAGGCGGGTGCGGGCGAACTCGCCGAGCGGCTCGGCTTCCGGCGCAGCCGCGTGCTGTGGCAGATGCGTCGGTCGCTGTACGCCCCCTTGCCCCGCGCGATCGTCCCGGCGGGCGTCGAGATCCGGCCGTTCGTGCCGGGTGCCGACGAGGAGGCATGGCTGGACCTCAACGCCCGGGCCTTCACCCACCTGCCGGACCAGGGCTCGTGGACCCGCGCCGACCTGGACCGGCGGCTGCGCGAGCCGTGGTTCTCCTCCGCCGGCTTCCTGCTGGCATGGCGTGCCGATCGGCTGGTCGGCTTCCACTGGACGAAGGTCCATGGTGGCGGGACGGGGCGCGACCACCACCATACCGCCATCGGCGAGGTCTACGTGGTGGCCGTCGATCCCGGGGAGCGTGGGTCGGGTCTGGGCCGGGCACTCACGCTGTCGGGGCTGCACCACCTGCGGTCCCTGGGGCTGGACCAGGCGATGCTCTACGCGGATGCCCGAAACACCCCGGCGATCAGCCTCTACGAGGGGCTGGGCTTCGCCCGGTGGGACACCGACGTGCTCTTCCAGCGCTGACGCCCTGAACGTCCGTCCTCCAGCCTCCCGGTGTTCACCTGACTGTGGGACCATCCCGGGGTGAGCCAGACCTCAGTGGCGGGCGCAGGCGGCAGCCTCGGGGACGAGACGACCGAGCTGCGCATCCTGCCCGCCGCGTCCGCTGCGTCCGATGGGCTGCCCGCCGACCGCTTCCTGGACCGCGAGCTCTCCTGGCTGGCCTTCAACCAGCGGGTGCTCGAGCTCTCCGAGGACGTCGATCTGCCCATCCTCGACCGCGCCAAGTTCCTGGCCATCTTCGCCAGCAACCTCGACGAGTTCTTCATGGTGCGGGTCGCCGGGCTCAAGCGCCGCATCGCCACAGGCATCGCCGTGCGCTCCGCCAGCGGGTACACCCCGCGCGAGGTGCTCGAGAGCATCTGGTGGCGCGCGTACGAGCTCCAGCTCCAGCAGGCCCGCCTCTTCCACGACTCCGTGCTGCCCGAGCTGGAGGCCGAGGGGATCCAGCTGCTCCGCTGGGACGACCTCACCCCCGACGAGCGCAGCGAGGTCGGCGCCTTCTTCGACACCCAGGTGTTCCCTGTGCTCACCCCGTTGGCGGTCGACCCCTCGCACCCGTTCCCGTATATCAGCGGCCTGTCTTTGAACCTGGCCGTCGTCGTGCGCAACCCCGTGACCGGCAACGAGCTCTTCGCCCGCGTCAAGGTGCCGCCCCTGCTCCCGCGGTTCGTCGAGGTGGGGCCCGCGCGCTTCGTCCCCCTCGAGGACGTCATCTCCGCCCATCTCGACGCCCTCTTTCCGGGCATGGAGATCCAGCAGACCCACACCTTCCGGGTCACGCGCAACGAGGACGTCGAGGTCGAGGAGGACGACGCCGAGAACCTGCTCCTGGCCCTTGAGCGCGAGCTGATGCGCCGCCGCTTCGGGCCACCCGTGCGGCTGGAGGTCGAGGAGTCCATCGACCCGCACGTGCTTGAACTGCTCATCGACGAGCTCGACGTCAACCCTCACGAGGTCTTCCGGCTCTCCGGCCCCCTCGACCTCACAGGCCTCTGGACGATCGTCGGGATGGATCGCGACGACCTCAAGCAGCGCAGGTTCGTCCCGCGCACCTCACGCCAGCTGAGCGAGGTCGAGAGCGCGCTGGAGCCCGACATCCTCTCGGTGATGCGCGAGCACGACGTGCTCGTCCACCATCCGTACGACTCCTTCTCGACGAGCGTCCAGCTGTTCCTCGAGCAGGCCGCCCGCGACCCCCTCGTCCTGGCCATCAAGCAGACCCTCTACCGGACCTCCGGCGACTCGCCCATCGTCGACGCCCTCATCAAGGCGGCCCAGGCAGGTAAGCAGGTGCTGGCCCTGGTCGAGATCAAGGCCCGATTCGACGAGCAGAACAACATCGAGTGGGCGCGCAAGCTCGAGGAGGCCGGCGTCCACGTCGTGTACGGCCTGGTGGGCCTCAAGACCCACTCCAAGCTCTCCATGGTGGTGCGCAACGACGGCGACCAGTTGCGCCGCTACTGCCACATCGGGACGGGCAACTACCACCCCAAGACCGCGCGACTGTACGAGGACCTCGGGCTGCTGACGTGTGACCCGGCCGTCGGCGAGGACGTCTCGAACATCTTCAATGTGCTGTCCGGGTACTCGATGAACACCGAGTACGAGCGCTTCCTGGTGGCGCCGCATTCGGTGCGCACTGGCCTGATCGAGCGGATCGAGCGCGAGATCGACCACAGGCGCGCGGGGCGACCCGCCGGCATCCGCTTCAAGTGCAACTCGATCGTCGACGAGGAGCTAATCGATGCGCTCTACCGCGCGAGCCGGGCAGGGGTGCCCATCGACATCTGGGTGCGCGGAATCTGCGCCGTTCGGCCCGGTGTGCCCGACCTGAGCGCGAACATCCGCGTCATCAGCATCCTCGGCCGGTTCCTCGAGCATTCGCGCATCTACATGTTCGAGAACGGCGGGAGCCACGAGGCATGGATCGGGTCCGCCGACCTCATGCACCGCAACCTCGACCGACGGGTCGAGACGCTCGTCAGCCTCATCCACCCGGATCAGGTCGCGGACCTCGACTCGCTCTTCGACCTCGCCTTCGACCCCGACACCTCCGCCTGGGACCTGCATGCCGATGGCGCATGGACCCGTCGACTCTACGACGCCGAGGGGCGCCACCTGCGGGACTACCAGGAGACGCTCATCGAGTACAAGCGCAAGCACGGCTTCGCGCCGTGAGCGCACCTCGCACGCACCGCGAGGTCGAGCGCAAGTTCCGCGTGCATGCGCTGTTCGAGCTGCCCGCCCTCACCATCGGCAACTCGACCACCACGACGACGGGCGAGCCCTTCGAGATGGAGGCGGTCTACCACGACACCCGGGAACTGACGCTCTTCCGGTGGGGCATCACGCTGCGTCGCCGCGAGGGGGGTCCGGACGCCGGATGGCACATGAAGCTCCCGGTCGCCGGCGCTGATGGCACGTCGCGCGACGAGATGCAACTGCCCCTCGACGCCGGCCCAACAGGCTCGGTGCCCGGCTCACTGGTGGAGGTCGTCTCACCGCTCCTGCACGAGCTTCCCCTGGCACCCGTGGTCACCCTCCAGACCGTGCGTGCCCCGACCGTGATCCGGGACGACGAGGGGGTTGCCCTCGTGGAGATCGTTGACGACGTCGTGACCGTGCGGCACTCCGGCCGCGTGGTGAGCGTGTTCCGTGAGGTGGAGGTCGAGGCCCTGGCAGGGGACCATCCACTCACCGACGAGGTCATGGCTTCGGTCAGTGCGCTCCTGCTGGCCCGTGGGGCCGAGCCGAACTCGGTGAGCAAGGCCGCAAGCGCCCTCGGCCCCCAGACGGCCCAGCCGCCGGACGTCCCCGAGTTTCCCGTGCCCGGTCCGGACGGGCTCGCCGTCGACGCCATCCGCGCGGTGCTCTCGCGCCATGTCCGCCACCTGCTCATGGCCGACATCGGGGTCCGCCGCGACCTGCCGGACTCCGTGCACCAGATGCGTGTGGCCGCCCGTCGCCTGCGCAGCACGCTGACCACGTTCGCTCCACTCCTCGACCCGGTCGACGTCGAGGACATCCGCGAGGAACTGCGCTGGATGGCCAGCGAGCTCGGTGCGATCCGCGACACCGAGGTCATGGAGTCCCGGCTCGACGAGCACGCTGGGCGCCTCGCGGACCGGGACGACACCGATCGCTGCCGCACGGCGATCGATGCACTGCTCGACGCCCGACTGGTCTCTGCTCGTGCCAGCGCACTCGCCGCCCTGCGCAGTGACCGTCACCAGGACCTCGTGGACGACCTGATGCGGCTTGCCGTCGACCCTCCCGTCACCGATGAGGCGTATGCCAGCTGTGCCGTTGCCCTGCCGCCGCTGGTGTCTCGCACCTGGCGACGCCTGGCGAAGGCGGTGAACGAGCTCGACCTCGACGGCCCGAGCGTCCCCTGGCACGAGGCACGCATCAAGGCGAAACGGGCGCGGTACGCCGCCGAGGCCGTCGAGGAGATCTTCGGCAAGCGGATGCGCCGCCTCTCGCAGGCCCTCGCGGAGATCACGGAGGTACTGGGCGACCATCAGGACGCCTACGTCGCGCAGACCCTCCTGCGCGAGTTCGCGGGGCTGCCCGACATCGACGGGGCGACCGGTCTCTCGCTGGGACTCCTGCACGCCTACGAGACCGAGGTGGAGATCGAGGACCGCCTCCGCTTCGGCACGGCGTGGTCGCACGCCGTCAAGTGCGCGCGCGAGGCCGGGGTGGCCTGAGGTGGCAGGAGACTCCCTCATCCTCGCTGCCGGCGTGGTTCTCATGCGCGACGGTGAGGACGGGCCCGAGTTCGCCGTGGTGCACCGGCCCGGTCGTCAGGACTGGTCGCTGCCGAAGGGCAAGGTCGAGACCGGCGAGCACGTCCTCACCGCAGCATTGCGCGAGTGCGACGAGGAGACGGGGTACTGGCCTCTGCTCCAGTCCCCCCTGCCGGCGCAGACGTACAGCGTGGGCAGCCGGCCAAAGATCGTCCACTACTGGCGGGCGCGCGTGCGTGAGGAGAACGGCTTCGCACCCGACGACGAGGTCGACGAGGTCCTGTGGCTGCCCGTCAGCGAGGCCGCCGAGCGACTCACCTACCCCTCCGAGGCCAGCCTCGTCGCCGACGCCGCTGCACTCCCGGACACGAGCCCGTTCATCCTGCTGCGCCACACCCAGGCGCTCAAGCGCTCGCAGTTCGACGGCAAGGTCGACGCCGAGCGCCCGCTGAGCGGCAAGGGCAGGTCACAGGCCAAGGCCCTCCTGCCGATCCTCGACGCCTTCGGCGTCAGCGAGGTCCGCTCCAGCCCGTCGACCCGCTGCCACCAGTCGGTCAGCAAGTTCGCGAAGTCCCTGTCCGTCGGTGTCATCCACGAGGACACGCTGACGGAGGAGGCCCATCGTGCGGATCCGGATGCCGCGGACGCGCGCATCACCGAGTTGGCGCAGGTGGACGTCCCCATGGTCGTGTGCTCGCACCGGCCCGTCTTCGGCACGATCATCCCAGCGGCAGCTCGCGCGCTCGGCGTGGATCCCACGATGGAGCGCTGGCATTCCGTCCTCGATCCGCGGCTGCCTCCGGGGGGCTTCCTGGTGTTCCATCGAGTACTCGGTGCCGATGGGCGTCTCCACGCGATCGATGTCGAGCGACATCAGATCGACAAGGACTGATGGCGCTACTCAGTCGCCGCTGCCGACGCCCTTGTGGACGCGGAACAGGTTCGTCGGGTCGTACCGCCGCTTGACGCGAAGCAGCCTGGGGTAGTTGCTGCCCCAGAACTGGCGCCGCCAGTCCTCCTCGAAGTAGCTGCCCTCGTTGGAGTACGACCCGCCCTCCTGCGTCACCGGTCGCAGTCGCGCGGCGGCGGCGGTCACGCCGTCGAACTGCGCGATCGACTCCGCCTCGACCGGCTCATGCCCTGCCACACCGACGTACCTGCCCTGCTTCCACGCACCGATGGTGATGAACGCGATGTTGTCGAAGACCGCCGGATTGATCGAGGTGGTCAGGTCGCGAGCACGGGCTGAGGGATGCTCGCCGTAGAGGGCCTTATTGGTCTGCCACAGGATGAGGCTCGTGCGAGAGGCGTCGAAGAGCGCCTGCGCGAGCTCCTCCGCCCGATCACCCTGGGTCATGGCAAAGGGCACGCCGCGTCCGTCATAGGCGCCCCAGTAGGCCGCGACCTCGCTGGCGTTGCCCTTCCACCAGAAATACCCCTTGGGTGCGCCCGGTCGATCGTCGAAGATCGCCTCGCGCTCGGTCGGCCGCCACCGCTGGGAGAAGGGCTCCTCGCTGAAGGAGACGTCGACGGCGTAGTCCTCCGGGCGTGCGCGAAGCGGACCGAGGAAGGCCTCCCACGCCTCCTGCGCCTGCGCAGTCGGGATGTCGAGGAATGTGGTGCCCACCTGCATCACGTTCAGGCCGGTGTCCATCTGCGAGGCCATGCCGTAGTCGGGGTTCAGGATGACGCCCTCGCCCCAGGTCGGCGTGCTGAGGGTGCTCGCGCAGAAGCGCACGTACGACTCGAGCAGGTCGCGGAACGCCGCGTCGGACTTCGCAGTGATCGGCCCGGAGATCCAGCCCGAGATCGACGGCTCCGGGTGGGCGAGGAGCGTCATGCGCGTCACGACGCCGAACGTCCCGCCACCCCCTCCGCGCAGGGCCCAGAAGAGGTCCTCGTGCTGGTGCTCGCTCACCGTGATGACGGAGCCGTCGGCCAGGACGACCTCAAGCTCGAGCACGCCCGCGGCGCCCGACCCGTAGCGCTTGCTGAACGAGCCGAACCCGCCGCCGAGCGCGAAGCCGCCGCACGCGCCCACGCTGGTGCAGCCGCCTCCCTGGATGTACAGGCCTGCGGCCGACGCCGCCTTGTAGGCCTCCAGCCAACGGTTGCCTGCGGTCGTCGTCACAGCCGGGACGGGCCGCGTGCCCGCAGGGGCGCCGGCCGGCACGAAGGCCCGGTGCACGGTGATCCCGCGCATGTGGTGCGTCCAGATCAGCAGTGACTCGCGGGGCCCGCACGAGCGCCCGTAGTAGTCGTGGCCCGTGCCCTTCACGACGAGTCGGACGCCGTTCTCCCGGGCGAAGTCGACTCCGGCGACGATGTCGTCGGCGCTCCGCGCGGCGATCGCGTAGCTGCTCGCGGTGGAGGTCCATGCCCGGTACATGCCGGTCGACTGCGTGGCGCCCGAGTGCTCCTCGAGGTACCAGGGGTTGAGCAGGCGGCGGGGTATGGGTCCGGGGCCGAGGTCGGCCCAGGGCTGACGCGGCCGGACCAGCCGCCGCCCGACCCTCCTGCGCAGTGCGGCCCACTCGGCCGGCGCGGGCCATCCGGCGCGCGCCGCAGCAGCCTGGGCGGGAGCGGTGCCCGGGAGGGCAAGCGAGGCGAGGCCGCCTGCCAGCAGGCCCAGGAACCCCCGACGACCGAGGCTCATCGGGCTGCGAGGATCCCCTTGCCCAGGCACACCACACCCCCCTCGCTCACCGTGTAGAGCTCGCGATCGCGTTCGAGGTCGACGCCGATCTGGGCCCCGTCCGGCACCTCGACGTTCTTGTCCAGGATGGCGCGGCGGACCACCGCATTGCGCCCGATCCGCACGCCCGGCATCACCACGCTGCCCTCGACGTAGGCACCCGCCTCGACGTTCACGGCGGAGGCGATGACCGAGGTGCGCACATGGGCGCCGGAGATGACCGTTCCCGCGCCGACCATCGACTCGTGAGCGTTGCCGCCCTCGACGAACTTGGCGGGCGGCATGGGCGGGAGGTTGGACAGGATCGGCCAGCGCCGGTTGTAGAGGTTGAAGATGGGGTGAACCGACACCAGGTCCATGTGGGCATCGTGGTAGCTGTCGAGTGTCCCGACATCGCGCCAGTACCCGCGATCCCGCTCGGTGGCACCGGGGACCACGTTGGTGTCGAAGTCGTAGACCTGTGCAAGCCCCTGCTCGGTGAGCATGGGCAGGATGTTCCCTCCCATGTCATGGACGGAGGACGGGTCCGCAGCGTCCGACCGAAGCGCGTCGATGAGCACGCTGGTCGAGAACACGTAGTTGCCCATCGAGACGTAGCAGTGCTCGTCGTCCCCCGGGATGGTCGGCGGGTCCGCAGGCTTCTCGAGGAAGCGGGAGATCTGCCGCCCGTCCGGCCCCGCCTCGATGATGCCGAACTGGTGGGAGATCGACTTGGGCATCCGGATCCCGGCGACGGTGACTCCGGCTCCACTGTCGATGTGCGCCTCGATCATCTGCATGGGATCCATCCGGTACACGTGATCGGCACCGAACACCACGACGTAGTCCGGCTGCTCGTCGTAGACGAGGTTGAGGCTCTGGAAGATGGCGTCGGCGCTCCCCGTGTACCAGCGCGGCCCGAGGCGCTGCTGGGCCGGCACCGGTGTCACGTAGTCGCCCAGCAGGGTCGGCATCCGCCACGTCTGCGTCACGTGGCGGTCGAGGCTGTGCGACTTGTACTGGGTGAGGACGCACACGCGCCGCAGCCCTGCGTTGATCAGGTTGGACAGCACGAAGTCGACGAGCCGGTATGAGCCGCCGAACGGAACCGCGGGCTTGGCGCGATCCGCGGTCAGGGGCATCAGTCGCTTGCCCTCACCGCCCGCGAGGACCATCGACAGCACGTGCGGATCAACGCCCACGCGTGAACCCTAGCCGGGCAGGCCGCCGTGCGTACCCCTCATGGACGCAACCCCTAGGCTTCACGAGTGCGCACAGGCATGCTGACGCGAGAGTGGCCGCCGGACATCTACGGCGGCGCCGGGGTGCACGTCGAGCACCTCGTCCAGCAGTTGCGGCGCAGCATCGAGGTCGATGTCCACTGCTTCGGTCAGCCCCGCCCGGACGCCCAGGCGCATCCGGTGCCCGCGGCCCTCGCCGACGCCAACCCGGCGCTGCAGACCCTGGGGGTCGATCTGGCGATGGTCGCGGCCACCGACGGGGTCGATCTGCTGCACTCGCACACCTGGTACGCCAACCTCGCGGGACATATCGGCGGCCTTCTGCACGGTGTCCCCCACGTGATCACCGCCCACTCCCTCGAGCCCCTTCGGCCGTGGAAGGCCGAGCAGCTCGGCGGCGGCTACCGCGTCTCATCATGGGTGGAGCGGACGGCCTACGAAGCAGCGTCACGGATCATCGCCGTCAGCCACGGCATGCGCGCGGATGTGCTGGCCGCGTATCCCTCGGTCGCCCCGGACAGGGTGGTCGTCGTGCACAACGGCATCGACACCGCGGTCTACCGACCCGATCCCGATGACAGCGTCCTGACCGAGCTGGGCATCCGTCGGCCGTACGTGCTGTTCGTCGGGCGCATCACCCGCCAGAAGGGCATCGTCCACCTGCTCAGCGCCGCGCGACGATTCGCCGACGACGTCCAGCTCGTGCTTTGCGCATCGTCACCGGACACTCCCGAGCTCGGCGCCGAGACGGCAGCGGCCGTCGATCGCCTGCGGGAGGAGCGGGGACCGGAGTGCGTCGTGTGGATCAAGGAGCAGCTCGATCGGCCCAGGTTGATCCAGGTGTTCTCCCATGCGCTGGCCTTCGCTTGCCCGTCGGTCTACGAGCCGCTCGGGATCGTCAACCTCGAGGCCATGGCCTGCGAGACGGCGGTCGTGGCATCGGCGGTCGGCGGGATCCCCGAGGTCGTGGTCGACGGCGAGACCGGCCTGCTCGTCCCGTACGACGCTGACGAGCCGCGAGCCTTCGAGCACGCCTTCGCGGACGCGATCAATGTGCTCGCCGCCGACCCGGCCAGGGCGAGGGTCATGGGTGCCCGGGGGCGCGCGCGTGCGGTGAGCGACTTCAGCTGGGAAGCCATCGCGGACCAGACCATCGAGGTCTACCGGGCCGCGCTGCGCGGATGAGCGACGTCGCCGAGCCGATCGCAGGGATTGCCCCCGGCCGCCACCCGCGGCCAGCCCTCGGCTACGTGCTCTACATCCTCGCGGCCACCGTCTTCGCGCTGAACGGCACGATCGCCAAGTCGATCCTGCTGACCGGGATCGAGGCAAGCCGGCTGTCCCAGCTCCGCGTCACGGGAGCGTTCCTCATCCTGCTCGTCGTCGTGGCACTCACGAGGCCGCGCGCGCTGCGCATCCGCCGATCCGAGATCGGAATGCTCCTCGCCTACGGCATCCTCGGCGTCGCGATGACGCAGTACCTGTACTTCGTCGCCATCGAGCTGATGCCCGTCGGGATCGCCCTGCTCATCGAGTTCACCTCGCCGATCATGGTGGCGCTGTGGTTCCACTTCGTACTCAGACACCACACCCCGCGCCTGGTGTGGCTGGGGCTGGCGACCGCGCTGATCGGGCTGGCCATGGTCGCCCAGGTGTGGCAGGGATTCACGCTGAACGCCCTCGGTGTCATCGCCGCCTTCGGGGCGGGGGCCGCCCTCGCCATCTACTTCCTGGTGGGCGATGCGATGGTGCGAAGGCCGGAGCCACGCGACCCGGTGTCCATGACCATGTGGGCCTTCGGTGCCGCAGCGCTCTTCTGGGCGATCGTCCAGCCGTGGTGGAGCTATCCGTGGTCAGCGCTCGCGGGTGACGCTTACCCGCTCGGCGAGGGATCCGGCGGCATTCCCGTGCTCGGCCTCGTCGGCTACATGATCGTCCTCGGCACCGTCCTGCCCTTCTGGCTCATCGTCGTCGCGCTGCACCACATCCGCGCCTCGAACGCCTCGGTCATCGGGATGACGGAGCCGCTGCTGGCGTCGCTGATCGCGTGGGTCGCCCTCGGCGAGGTCCTTGCGCCCGCCCAGATCGCTGGAGCCGTCGTGGTGCTCGTCGGGGTGTACCTCGCCGAGCGCTACCGGACGTAGGGGTCAGGCGCGCAGGACGAAGGGGTCCCCCACCGGCTCATCGCTGGACTCGATCCACACGCCCTTCGGCTGGGTGAACTCCGCAAAGCCGTCCATGCCGTTCTCTCGTCCGTAGCCCGACAGCTTGTTGCCGCCGAACGGCGTCGCGAACTGCAGGGCCCGGTAGGTGTTGATCCAGACCGTCCCGGTGTCCAGCTCGGATGCGAGGCGGTGTGCACGTCCAAGATCGCGCGTCCACACGCCCGCGGCCAGGGCGAAGGGCGAGTCATTGGCGATCGCGACGGCCTCGTCCTCGGTGTCGAATCGGATGACCGACAGGACCGGGCCGAACAGCTCGTTACGTGCGACCGACATGTCGTTGCGCACGTTGTCGAGCACGGTCGGCGCGTAGAACCAGCCCTGATCGGGTCGGCTCGCCTCGGCACCGCCATAGACGAGAGCCGCTCCCTCACCGAGCGCCTCCTGCACGCGCGACGCAACACCGTCGAGGATCTTCTCCTGCGACATGGGGCCCATGTCGGTCTCCTCGGACGTGGGGTTGCCGAGTCGGATGGCGCGGGCCCGAGCGGCGATCTTCTCGACGAACTCGTCGGCCACCCGCGACTGCACCAGAAGCCGCGAGCCGGCCACGCATGTCTGCCCCGCGGCAGCGAAGATGCCCGCGATCACGCCGTTCAGCACGTCGTCGACGCGCACGTCGTCGAAGAAGATGTTCGCGCTCTTGCCGCCCAACTCGAGCACCAGCGGCTTGAGCCCCTGGGCGGCACGAGCGGCCACGTGTCGAGCACTCTCGGGGCCTCCGGTGAACCAGATCTTGCGCACCAGGGGATGCGCGACCAGGGCGTCACCCGCCTCATGGCCCAGGCCGGTGACGATGTTCAGGCACCCGTCGGGCAGCCCGGCGTCGCGCGCCAGCTCGCCCAGGCGCAGGAGCGACAGCGAGTTCACCTCCGGCGGCTTGACCACGACGGTGTTGCCTGCGGCCAGCGCCGGAGCCAGGCCCATGCCGCCGAGGAGCATCGGGGAGTTGAACGCCGGGATGACGCCGACGACGCCGAAGGGGATCCGCTCGGTCAGGACCCGCAGGCTGCCGCGATCCTGCGGGATCGTGCGCCCCTCGAGCTGGTACGCCAGCGATGCGTAGTAGTGGTACCACGAGCGCAGCGAGAGCATCTGACCACGGACCTCGCGGACGACCTTGCCCGCATCGCGCGCCTCGAGCGCGGCGAGCTCATCGGCATGCTGAGCGATGAGGTCGCCGAGCTGCCAGATGATCTCCGCGCGTCGCGTCGGGCCGACCCGACGCCAGGACCCGAATGCCCGCTGCGCCACCTCGACCGCCACCTCGATGTCCGCACTTGTGCCCCGGGCGATCTCGGCCCACGGCTGCGTCGTCATGGGATCCAGCGTCGGCACGTAGTCCCCCGACACCGGGGCAGCGATCCTGCCGTCGATCCAGTGGTCGTAGCGCGCGTAAGTCATCGTGCTCCTCACTCAGCAGTGTCGAAGAAGTCGAGGCGTTCGAGCACCTCGATGGCATGTCGGGCGCTGGCATTGATGTGCTGCTCCATCGCCCGCTGCGCGGCGAGTGTGTCGCGTCGCGCGAAGGCGTCGATGATGTCGCGGTGCTGGTGGTTCGCCTCGTCGAGCCATTCCGCGGGGAAGTCGGCGTAGGGCATGGGCAGCGAACGGGCGAGGAGGAGGAGCACGCTCGTCATCCTCGGGCTCTCCGCGGCGAGGTTGATCATGCGGTGGAACTCGTGGTTCAGCCGCTGCTGCTCCTCCAGACTTGCCGACTCCGACATCCTGCGGTGGAGGTCGACCAGTTGAGCGAGATCCTCTTCGTGCAGGCGCGCCACGGCACGCGCCGCCGCCAGTCCCGCGACCTGCCCGAGGATCTGGTAGTGGTCGACGATGTCCTCGCGGTCGATGCGCGAGACGTACGAGCCCTTGCGCGGGATGGTCTGGATCAGTCCCTCGCGATCGAGCGAGATGAGTGCCTCACGTACCGGGAGCCGACTGACTCCGAGGCCGTCCGCGATGGCGTCCTGGTCGATCCGCTGGCCCGGCCGGAGCCGTCCGGCGAGGATCTCGGACCGGATGTGGGCCGCGACCTCATCGGCGAGGTTCGCCCGCCGCCTGGGGCGGAGCTCGGCCACCTCGGAGGTCACGACAGCTCGATCCACGTCGTCTTGAGCGAGGTGAACTTGTCCATGGCGTGCAGGGACTTGTCGCTGCCGAAGCCGGACTGCTTCACCCCGCCGAACGGGACGGTGAGATCGCCCTCCTCGTAGCAGTTGACCCACACCGTCCCCATGCGCAGGCCCTTGGACACGCGACGGGCGCGGCTGAGGTCGTTGGTCCACACCCCCGAGGCCAGTCCGTACGGCGTCGCGTTGCCGATGCGGATCGCGTCGTCGTCGGAGGCGAACGTCAGCACGGAGAGGACGGGGCCGAAGACCTCCTTCTGCGCGAGGAGCGAGTCGGGCTGCAGGTCGTCGACCGCGGTGGGCGGGTAGTAGCAGCCACCCGTCTCCGTCATCACCGGGGCGCCGCCCATCAGCAGGCGGCCACCCTCCGCAAGGCCCTCGCTCACGATCGAGTGGATGTTCTGCAGCTGTCGCTGGCTCGCGATCGCACCGATCGGCGCGGCGTCGTCGAGGGGATGCGCTGGCTGCATCTGCGCCATCTTCGCGAGCACGCGGTCGAGGACCTCGTCCTTCACCGACTGATGCACGAGGAGCCGTGACCCAGCAGTGCACATCTGGCCGGCGTTGTAGGTGACAGCCCACGCGATCGTCGCGGCCGCCTTCTCGAGGTCGGCGTCGGGGAAGACGATGTTGGCTCCCTTGCCGCCCAGTTCGAGGTACGTGCGCTTGAGGTTCGACTGCGCCGCCGCCGTCATGATCGCGCGGCCGGTCGCCGTGGAGCCGGTGAAGGTGATCACGTCGACGTCGGGATGCCCAGCGAGCGCCGCCCCCGCCTCCGCGCCGGTGCCGTTGACGACGTTGAGGACACCCTCGGGCAGGCCTGCCTGCAGGCCGAGCTCGGCAACGTAGAGCGCGGTCAGCGGCGAGAGCTCAGCGGGCTTGAGGACCATGGAGCAGCCGACCGCGAGCGCCGGCGCGATCTTCCAGGTCTCCAGTGTGAGCGGGAAGTTCCACGGCGTGATCGCGCCCACGACACCGGCGGGCTCGCGCTCGATCATCGCCCACGCCGAAGGGTCGACGCTCGGCATCTCGTCGAGCACCTTGTCGATCGCCTCGCCGAACCACCGCAGGGTGCGATGGCACGCACGCACATCGATGGCCTTCGCCTCCCGCGCGGGCTTGCCCATCTCCAGGGCCGTGAGCACGGCGAGCTGCTCGGCATGCTCGTTGACCAGGTGCGCCCATCGGACGAGCACCTCCTTGCGCTCCGCGGGGGCAAGGCCCGACCAGCGTCCGTCCTCGAAGCTGGCCCGCGCGGCAGCGACCGCCCGGTCAACGTCGACGGCGTCCGCGAACGCGACGTCGGCGACCACCTGCCCGTCGATCGGGCTGATGACCTCGTGGCGGGCGGCCCCCCGTGACCAGGAGCCGTCGATGAGCAGGTCGGTGGGGTAGCGGACGGTCCCGGCGAGGGCCCGCCAGTCGGGCGCGATAGCGGTCATGCGACTCTCCTGCGGCTCGATTTGATAAATGATACAAATAGCCCGTGGACCTCATCCAGGGATCGGAGCACGACGACCTGCGCGCCGGGGTGCGCGCCGTGGTCGAGCGGTTCGACGGCGCGTACTGGCGCGGGCTCGAGCCGGACCGCTACCCCGAGGAGTTCGTCACGGCCCTCACCGAGGCCGGCTTCCTCGCCGCGCTGATCCCGGAGGAGTACGGCGGCGGCGGGGCGAGCCTGACCGAGGCGTCCGTCATCCTCGAGGAGATCTCCGCATCCGGCGGCAATCCGAGTGCCTGCCACGCCCAGATGTACGTCATGGGCACGCTGCTGCGCCATGGGTCCGACGAGCAGAAGCAGCGGTACCTGCCCGCCATTGCGAGCGGAGAGCTGCGCCTGCAGGCCTTCGGCGTCACCGAGCCGGGCGCAGGCTCCGAGACCACCCGCATCCGCACCCGCGCGGAGCGAGTCCCTGAGGGATGGCGCATCAACGGCCAGAAGATCTGGACCTCCCGCGCCCTGTACTCCGACCTGATGCTCCTGCTCGCACGCACGACCCCCTACGACGACCTCGAGCGCAAGACCGACGGCCTGTCGGTGTTCATCTTCGACATGCGCGACCTGCCGGGCCTGACGATCAAGCCCATCCCGACGATGATGAACCACAACACGACCGAGGTCTTCTTCGACGACGTGGTCATCCCCGCCGACTCGCTCATCGGCGAGGAGGGCAGAGGCTTCCGCTACATCCTCGACGGCATGAACGCCGAGCGCATCCTCATCGCAGCCGAGTGCATCGGCGACGGACGCTTCGTGCTCGAGCGCGCCGTCCGCTACGCGAGCGACCGCGAGGTGTTCGGCCGCCCGATCGGCGCGAACCAGGGCGTGCAGTTCCCGCTGGCCCGGGCCTACGCGCAGCTCAGCGCCGCCAATCTCGTGCGCTTCGAGGCAGCCGCGAAGTTCGACGCCGGCCAGAAGTGCGCGACCGAGGCCAATATGGCCAAGCTGCTGGCGTCCGACGCCTCGTGGGCGGCAGCCAATGCGGCGCTCGACGCTCACGGCGGATTCGGCTTCGCCGTCGAGTACGACATCGAGCGCAAGTTCCGCGAGACGCGCCTGTACCAGGTCGCGCCGATCAACAACAACCTCGTCCTCGCCTACCTCGGGCAGCACGTCCTCGGCCTCCCCAAGTCCTACTGACCGGGGTCCCCGCGGCGGGTGCCGCGATCGAGCACCGCGTTCAACACATCGTCGTCATGCTCGTCGAGTGCGGGGATCGGGCCATCGAGCGGCGTCCATCCGGATATGTCGAACGGCGTGCGCAGGAGCTCCACCGGCCCGCTGGGCGTCTGGACCTCGACGAAGCGATCGCGGGCACGCAGCTGCTCATGGCGCCACAGGGCCTGCAGGTCGTTCACGCGCGCATGCGCGATCCGGCCGGCGGCCAGGCCTGCGCGAGCCTCGTCGACGCTCAAGGACGCAAGCCGTTCCCGGATCAAGGCCTCGAGATCGTCGACGTTCGCAAGCCGGTCGCTGTTGGTGGCGAACCTCGGATCGGTGCCAAGGCCCGTATCGCCCATGAGGTGCTCGGCCATGCTGCGCCACTCTCCGTCGCTCTGCACCGCGATGAGGATGGTGCTGCCGTCGCTGAGCGCGAACGTGCCGTAGGGGGCGATCGCATGGTGTCTGCGCCCGGTACGCGGCGCCTGGGCGCCGCTGTAGACGGTGTTGTAGAGCGGCGCGGACATCCACTCCGCCAGCGAGTCGAGCATCGACACCTCGATCGCGGCACCCTCGCCGGTGCGCTCTCGGCGCACGAGGGCCGCCAGGATTGACGAGAAGGCATACATTCCGGCGCAGATGTCGGCGACGGAGAAGCCGACCTTGCTCATCTCTTCGGCACCGGTCACCGAGAAGACTCCGGCTTCGGCCTGGATGGCAAGGTCGTAGGCCTTGTCGTCAGTGCGCGGGCCACCATGCCCGTAGCCCGAGATCTCGGCAGCGATGAGGTGCGGATGGCGGGCCAAGAGCGCGGCGGCATCCAGGCCCAATCGCTTCGCCGCGGCCGGCGAGATGTTGTGGATGAACACGTCCGCACCCGCGATCAGGCCACGCAGCGTCGCCACGGCGTCCGCGTCCTTCACGTCGAGCGCGACGGACTGCTTGCCGCGATTGGCCCAGACGAAGAACGCTGACTCGCCCTGCACGACGGAGTCGTAGTGCCGCGCGAAGTCCCCCTCCGGCCGCTCGACCTTGATCACCGTCGCCCCGAGGTCCGCCAGCTGCCGTGTGGCGAAGGGAGCGGAGATCGCGGCCTCGAGGGCGACGACGACGATGCCGGCCAGGGGAGCTGTCATGCGGACACCTCGGCCACCTCGCGGAGGAACCAGTCGACCAGCTGCTCGCAGTTGCGCCGAAGCTCATCCGCATTCGTCGTCAGATCCTCCAGGATCTCCGGTCCGCTCGTGTGTGTCGGGATGTGATCGGGGCCGATGCTCACCCACGACCCGACCACGTGAACGTCGGCCTCGGGATGGAACTGGGTGCCCACGGCACGACCGGTGCGGAAGAGCTGGACGGCCTTGCCGTTATGCGCCAGGACCTCGATGCCCTGCGGCACCACGACGCGGTCCTCGTGCCACGTGAACCACGGACCCGCCGGCACGGGCAGGCCCGCATCCTCGTCGAAGGTGACCAGCCCGATCTCCTGCTCGTCCACCGGCGCGCGCTCGACGCTGCCGCCGACCGCCTGGGCGAGCAGCTGGCCGCCGAAGCAGACGCCGAGGTAGGGGATGTCGTCCTTGACCATGCCGCTGATGAGCTGTCGCTCGGGCTCGACCCACGCCTGCACCTCAGCGTCGTACGCATTCGCGAAGGACCCGAAGGCGATCACCGCGTCGAAGGAGTGCGGATCGGGGAAGTCGGTGTCGGGGTCCTCAGGGTCTGCGAGGACCACGTGCAGCACGATGGCGTGCCCCTGCTCGCGCAGGATCTCGCCGATGAGCGCTGGCGCGGCCTGCGGCTCATGACTGATCAGCAGGATCCGTGCCACCTAGATGACCGCCCGGTAGCGCGTGATCTCCCACTGGCTGACGTCCTCGCCCTGATCCGCCTCTGCCCGGAAGGCCTCGGCCTCGCGTCGCTGCATGATCAGGAAGTTGTCCACGAAGACATCGCCGAAGACACTGCGGTTGAATGGCGTGTCGAAGTTCTCGATGGCTCCCTCGATGTCGCTGGGCAGGCGGTCCCACGAGTCGTCCGTGTGCGGGTCGGTGATGACCTGCGGCATGAGCTCGTAGTCGTTCTCCAGGCCATCGAGCCCGGCGGCGAGGATGCTGGCGAACACGAGGTACGGGTTCGCATCCGCAGCCGCCCAGCGGGCCTCGAGCCGGTTGCCGCTGCCCTCGCCCACGATCGAGCGGACGCCCACGAGCCGGTGATCGAGTCCCCAGGTGACCTGGGTTGGGGAGAAGGAGTAGTCCTGCACGCGCTTGTAGCCGGAGATGGTCGGCGTCATCACCAGCTGGAGCTCCTTGTGGTGGGCCAGCAGGCCGGTGAGGTACCGGCGCATGAGGCTGCTGCCGAGGGGAGAGTCCTCATCCTGCTCCGCAAAGGCGTTGACGCCGTCCCTGGTGAGGGACTGGTGGACATGGAAGCCATTGCCTGCCTCGAGCAGATAGGGCTTGGCCATGAACGTGACATTGATGCCGTGGCGCTTGGCGCACAGGCGCACGATGTACTTGAACAGCACGGTGTCGTCCGCCATCTTCATCAGCGGGCCGTAGCGCACATTGATCTCGGTCTGCCCGGGACCGTACTCGACGTTGCAGGCCTCGACCTCGATACCGGTCTTGCGCAGGGACTCGCGAATGTCGAGCATGAACGGCTCCATCTCCCAGCCGCGGAAGATCGAGTAGCAGTTGATGTCGCTGTAGAGCGGAGTCCAGTCCTCCGTGAAGGCATGGAACTCCAGTTCGGACGCAGCGTCGACGCCGAAGCCGAGATCAGCAGCGCGAGCGAGCTGGCGCTTGAGCATCGCGCGCGCGTCCATCTCGATCGTGCGGCCGTCGGGGTGCACGGTGTCGCACATGACAATGCCCACGCCCTCGGTCCAGCCCGCGATCCGGAAGCTCGAGAGGTCGGGCACGGCGTGCATGTCCGGCACACCCTCGCCGACGGACGTCCAAGGTGTGTCGTAGATGCCGCACGTCGGATCCCATGAGTACACGACGTTGGCGATCGCGTAGCCCTTGCCCCGCAGGAACTGCCGCACCGGCAGCCGCTTGCCACGGGGCATGCCCCAGGTGTCGACGAAGACGCACTCGACGGTGTGGATGCCGTGCTCCTCGCACAGCGCGGCCACCCGGTCGTGCTCCTGCGGGTCCCACCCGGTCATCGCGCCTCCCCAAGGGATAGATTTCGGATACTTGATAAATGTAGTCTGCCCAGACGTGCTCGTCCGGGTTTTCCGCCCGGACCCGATCGGGAGGCTCCATGCGCGCCGTCGTCCTCACCGCCCCCGGCGACCCCCTGACCGTCCGCGACGTGGCCGAGCCCACGGCCCCCCCGGGCGGCGCCGTGGTCGATGTGCTGGCCTGCGGCATCTGCCACTCGGACCTCCATGCCGCGGCCGGCGACTACCCGACCGTCCTGCCCGTTGTGCTGGGCCACGAGGTGGCGGCCCGGCACGAGCGACTCGGACCCGTGCTCGTCTACGCGTGCTGGGGCTGCCGGAAGCCGGACTGCTGGGCCTGTGCGTCCGGGCAGGAGATGATCTGCCCGAATGCCACAGAGGCCGGCCTGTTCCGCGATGGCGGCTACGCCGAGCGGCTGGCGGTGCCCGATGAGGGCTATCTGGTGCCCCTGGGCGACCTCGATCCCGTGCACGCGGCTCCCCTCGCCTGCGGAGGCCTGACGGCCTACCGGGCCGTCGACCACGTGCTCGAGACCCTGGCTCATGCGACACGCCCCCGCGCCCTCGTCATCGGGGCCGGAGGCCTGGGCCAGTTCGGCCTGCAGTGGCTGAAGATCCGCTCCGACGCGGAGGTGACCGTGGTCGATGCCTCCGAGGAGAAGCGCGCGGTCGCGCGTGAGCTCGGGGCCGACGCCGTCGCCGCCCCCGGAGAGGTCGAGGGCACGTTCACGGCCGTGATCGACTTCGTCGGGGCCGAGCCCACCCTCGTCACCGCGCGCGACCACATCGCCCGCCAGGGCCTCGTCGTCGTCGTCGGCCTCTACGGCGGCACCATCCCGTTCGGATTCGGCGCGGTGCCGCATGAGGCACGCTTCATGACCTCCGTCTGGGGATCGCTCGCGCAGATGCACGACATGGTGGCCCTGGCGCAGAGACACCCCCTGCACTCCCCCGTCGAGGTGATCGGGCTCGACGACGTCGCCTCCGCCCATGACCGGCTGCACCGTGGCGATGTCTCCGGTCGCTTCGTCATCACCCCGGGAGCTCGCGCATGACGACCCTGGAGTCCATCGACATCACCGAACCGGGCGCCTACGCGGACGGCATCCCGCACGCCGTGTTCGCCGAGATGCGCCGCACCGACCCCGTCGCCCTGCGCATGTACGAGGGCAGGCCCTACTGGGCCATCACCCGCTACCGCGATGTCGTCACGGTGACCCGAGACCCGCAGACCTACTCCAGTGCACGCGGGATGACGAACCTCCCTGACCTCACCGAGGAGCAGATGACCGCCCGTCGGTCGATCATCGACACCGACGCTCCCGAGCACGTCAGGCTGCGCAAGCTCGGCATCCCCGCCTTCACCAGCCACCGCGTCAAGTCCTACGAGGACGTCACGCGGGAGATCACCGTCGAGTTGCTGGAGGCGGCGAGCGAGCAGGGCTCGATCGACGTCGTTCAGGCTCTCAGTGCACCGTTGCCGATCCGCGTCATCATCAACATCCTCGGCGTGCCCGAGGATGATGCCGCGATGCTCGTCCAGTGGTCCGATGAGCTGATCGACTCCACCGGGGTCCCTGCCGACGCCTACGGCAACACCACGCCGCTGGAGCTCCTTCCCTTCAGCGCACCGGCGTCGCACGCACTCTTCGAGTACGGGCGGATGATGCGCGACGAGCGCACGCGCAATCCCAAGGACGACCTCACCACCGCATTGGTGGAGGCGCGCTACGAGGGTGAGGCACTCTCGGACCTCGACTTCAAGAACATGTTCCATGTGCTCGTCTTCGCCGGCAATGAGACGACTCGTACAGCGATCAGCAACGGCCTGCTGGCCTTCACTGAGAATCCCGACCAGCTGGACCTGCTCTACCGCCGGCCCGAACTTGTTGAGAACGCGGTCGAGGAGATCATCCGCTGGGCCACTCCGGTGCTGCACATGCGCCGCACCGCGACCTGCGACACCGAGCTTGCGGGCGTGCCGATCCGCGAGGACGACAAAGTCGTCATGTTCTACTGCTCGGCCAACTTCGACGATGACGAGTTCCCCGACCCGCTGCGATTCGACATCACCCGGCCGATCAAGCCGCCGCAGGTGTCGTTCGGCGCCAAGGGCCCGCACCACTGCCTCGGAGCCCCGCTCGCTCGCATGGAGATCAGGGTGCTGCTCGAGGAGATGATCAACCGGCGCATCTGCCTTGACCGCACCGGGCCCGTCTTGCGCACCCGCTCAAGTTTCGTCAACGGCATCGCCGCATTCCCCGCCCACCTCACCTCCAGTTGACCAGCCTCGTTTGTCCCGCGACGCGGGAGAAACGAGTCAAACGGGCGCCAAAGCAGGGCTTTTCGCTCACTTGTCCCGCGACGCGGGAGAAACGGGTATGGGGGCCTAGGGGGAGGGGCGGAGGCGGAAGCGCCGTCGAGCGGCCCTCCCCCAGGACGCACGAAGGGGGATGAGCCACCGGCTGGCGACCCATCCCCCTGCGCGCAGCTAGCTCACGAAGTTGTGGACCGCGTCGTAGTTCTCCTTGTTCTTCCGCAGGGCACCGACGATGAGGCCGATGACGAAGAGCACGAACGGAGACAGGACGAGAATCCACCCAGTGGTGTTCATCTCCCATGGACCGCCCTCGCCCGACGCAGTGCCGGAGAAGAGGTTGAAGCGGCTCATGAGCATGTACTCCCCGATGGCCAGGCCGATGATCGCGATGAGAGGCGCGATCAGGGTGTGCCAGACACGGGTGTCCTCCTTGGTGCGGCGGAAGTACACGATGACCGCGATGCTCACGAAGATCTCGGTGAGGACGATCGCGATCACGGCAACTGCGCCGAACCAGTAGAAGATGTTCAGGATCGGATCCCAGTTGAAGATGATGCCGACCACCACGAGCGCGATCGCGAGGATGGAGACCACTGTCGTGGCCCGCATCGGCGCCTGGCGCGAGTTCACACCGTCGAGCTTCTTCGGCAGCACCCCAGCGCGACCCATCGCGAACAGGTAGCGCGCCGCCGAGTTCTGGAAGGCGAGCGTGGCCGCGAAGAGCGAGGTCAGGACGATGATCGAGAACAGCTCGACCATCCACTGGCCGACATTGGCTCCCGTGAGGCTGAAGAGGACAGCCGATGGATCGGAAAGTGGGACACCCTCGATGGCCGTGACCTCGAAGACCTTGTTCTGGATATCCGTCGCTCCGAGCCCGGTGACCAGCGCTAGGCCGACCAGCCCGAACAGCAGGGTGATGAAGACGACCGAGATGTAGGTCGCCTTCGGCACCGTGCGCTTGGGATCCTTCGACTCCTCGCCGTAGATCGCCGTCGCCTCGAAGCCGATGAAGGACGCAAGCGCGAAGGCGAAGGCGATGCCCGCGCCGCCGGCCAATCCGCCCGCGAAGATCGCCGACGGGCTGAAGGAGGCGCCGATGTTGATGCCCTCGGGGCCGCCGCTCGCAAGGATGGCGATCGACACGATGATGAGGGCGAGGATCTCGATGGCCAGGAGGATGCCGAGCACCTTGGCTCCGATATCAACACGCAGCGCCGACAGGACCCAGACGATGACGATCAGGATGATGCCGTAGATCCACCACGGCAGGTCGAGCCCGAACTTGCCCTGCAGGTAGAAGTCGAGCTGACCGGACAGGAAGCCGATGACGCCCCACTGGACCGTCAGGTAGGCAAGCACCGAGGCGAAGGCCGAGCCGACGCCCCACGTGATGCCAAGGCCACGTCCGACGTAGGCGAAGAACGCACCCGTGTTGGTCACGTAGTGGCTCATCGTCGCGTACCCGACCGAGAAGATGAGCAGGATGATGCCGACGGCGACGTACATGCCGGCCGCACCCGCTCCGTCACCGATGCCCAGGGCGACGGGGAAGGCACCGGTCATGCCTGCCACCGGCGCGGCGGCCGCGACGACGAAGAAGATGATCCCGAAGAGGCCGAGAGTGCCCTTCCTCAGGCTCGTGCTCGATGTTTCCGGATCACCGGCGCCGAGGGCCTGATCCGACTTCGGGAGATTCTCCCGTTGCGACATGTCTCCTCCAATGGGACGTCCGAGGTCATGCGGGAGCGAACGATGCCGGAATCCTCGACCAACCGGGCCTCGAGATCAAGCACCTTGGCCGGATCCGGCGGGGGAAAATTCCCTACTCGTCGTAGAGCCTGGCCTTCCCGATGCGCTCGATGGCCACCTCGGCACTCCACGGAAGCATGGTCGAGCCAAGCCTGGAGTCCCGGTACATGCGCTCGAGGGCCAGGTGTCGAAGCATGGACTGGCCGCCGCAGACGCGCACGGCCGCCGCCGCGACCTCGTTCGCGTGCTCCATCGTCGTGTAGACCGCGGCCCAGGCCGCGATCATCTGCTCCTCGGTGGGATCGAGGGTGGCGCTGTCGGCCACGCCGTAGAGCAAGGCACGGCTCTGCTCGTACTTGATCTGCATCTCCGCCCAGCCCACCTGCTTGATCGGATTGTCGCGACGTGCCGTTCCCTTGGCCGCACCTGCCAGCTCACCGCGCAGGTAGGCGCGCGTGAAGTCGAGGATGCCCTTGGTCAGGCCGAGGTAGGTAGGCGCCAGCGACATGAACAGGTAGGGGTACCTCCGCGCCGCCTGGTCGTACATCCCGCCGGGCAGGATCTCGTCATCGGCTGCCACGAAGGCGTCCTTCAGGAGCAGCGTGCGGGACACGGTGCCGCGCATGCCGAGGGGATCCCAGTCGTCGACGATCTCGACGCCGTCGGCATTCGCGCGGACGGAGAGCAGTCGCAGGAAGTCCTCGCCCTCGACCTGGCACGTGACGTTGTAGCGGTCGGCAGCGCCGGACAGTGAGGCGAAGATCTTGCGTCCGGTGACGAGGTAGCCGCCGTCGACCGGAAGGGCCCGGGTGGCAATGCCGGCGAGCGCGCCGGGGTTCAGTCCCTCCGAGAACGGCTGAGAGTGGATCTCGCCGTCTTCGACCACACCACGGAACATCTCGGCGCGGCGGCGCTCGTGCTCGGCCCGGACCTCGGCGGGCATGTCGAGCTTGTCGGCGACCTCACCGGCCCAGATCATCGTCGCGTTGTGCATGTTGAAAGTCAGGCCGGTCGAGCCGCAGTGGCGGCCGATCTCCTCGGACACCCGCATGTAGTCGGTGTAGGAGGCACCCATGCCGCCGTACTCCTTGGGTACGCAGAGGGCGAGGAAGCCCCGCTCTCGGAGATCGTTGAAGTTGCCCCACGGGAAGACCGCCTCCCGATCGACCTGGACGGCACGCTCCTCGAACTTCGGGCCCAGCTCGGCGATGACGGCGACCATCTGCTCGCGGGTCATCGTGGCATCCGGCCTGCCGACGGTGGCGGTCCTGCCGGTGGGGCTGCCGGTGGTGACTGCGGCGCCCTCGTGTGCGGTGACGGTGGTGGTGGGAGGCATGGCACGAGGATAGGCGCGCTCTACCGCTTGTCAACAGTGTTGACCACAATCGTCAACACTGTTGACTCCTTCAGTCCCACGCCCTACCGTGCCCAGATGCTCGACGTCGACGCCCAGCCCATCGCCTGGCGGGAGGAGGGCATCGGCGAGGTGGCCGTCCTGCTGCACGGCCTCGGCGGTGGGCGCACCGCCTGGCGTCCGCAACTGGCGGCCCTGTCGGCCCTGCGCCGCTGCATCGCCTGGGACGCGCCGGGCTACGGCGCGTCCGCGCCCGTGACGGAGCGGTCGTTCGACGCCTACGCGCGGGCAGCCGTCGCCCTCATCGAAACCGTGTCCCCCGATGCGCCCGTGGATCTCGTCGGCATGTCGTTCGGCGGGATGATCGCGCAGTACGCGACCGCCCGTGCCCCGCAGCGCGTCCGCTCGCTCACCCTGCTCTGCACGAGCCCGAAGTTCGGCCTCGACGGGACCGATCCCGACGAGTGGCGGGCCAACCGACTCGCCGGCCTCGAGCAGATGGGTTCACCCGCGGCGGCAGCGCCCCTGATCCTGCCGACCCTCGCCGGGCCGAACGGCGCCCACGTGGTGCCCGAGGCGATCGAGGCGATGTCACGGGTTCCGCTCCAAGGGCTGCTCGACTCCCTCGCGACCATCGCCAGCCATGACACCCGGGCGATCCTGCCGAGCATCGAGGTGCCGACCCTCGTCCTCGTCGGCGAGCTCGACGAGGAGACTCCGGTCGCCTACGGGCAGGCGATCGTCGACCTGCTCCCGAACGGGCGCCTGGAGGTGATCCCGGGGGCCGGGCACCTGCTCAATCTCGAGGCGGAGGATGCTGTGAACGAGGCCCTCGCACGACACTGGAAGGCGGTCCTGCCATGAGGACGGGCAACACCGAATGGCGCTGGGTCCAGCGCTTCGCCCAGCAGTTCGCGCTGAACGGCATGAAGGACGGCGACGAGGTCGTCATCCTCTCCGAGAGCTCCAGCCGCCCGGAACTCGTCGCGACGTCCATCCTGGCCGCGGAGTCCCTGGGGGCACGCCCCTTCGAGGTGATCATGCGGACTCCGGCCAACGGTGGTCCGGTGGCCCTCCGCTCGACCGGCACCTCGCTCGCGCTCAACGGTCACACCGGCGCAGTCGCTGCCGTGTCGTCGGTGCCACTGGTCATCGACCTCACCGTGGAGGGCCTGCTCCACTCGCGCGAGCTCCGCGACATCCTCGGCGCCGGCACATCGGTCTTCATGATCAGCAACGAGCATCCGGAGATCTTCGAGCGCCTGCCCCACAGCGAGGACATGGCCCGTCGGGTCGCGGCCTCCCACGACGTGATGCGCTCCGCCCGCGTAATGCGCGCGACGAGCGACATCGGAACCGATATCGAGGTGCAGCTGGCCGACGCCTTCACGGCAGGCTCCACAGGAGTCATCCAGGGACCGGGCGAGATCGCGCACTGGCCCGGCGGCCTCGTGCTCGCCTTCCCGGCACGGCACCGCGTGAACGGCCAGATCGTGCTGGCTCCCGGCGACATCAACATCACGTTCAAGCACTATGTGCAGGATCCGATCACGCTCACCATCGAGGACGACTACGTCGTGGCCATCGAGGGCAAGGGCTACCAGGCGGAGATGCTGAAGTCCTACATGTCGGCCTTCGACTCCGACGCCTACGCGACCTCGCACATCGGGTGGGGCATGAACCCCGCTGCACGATGGGACTACCTCGAGCTCTACGACCGCTCGCAGTTCAACGGCACCGAGGCGCGCGCCTTCGAGGGCAACTTCATGTACAGCACCGGCGCGAACGAGAACGCCGAGCGGTTCAGCGTCTGCCACTTTGACATTCCCATGCGCGACTGCAGCGTCTTCCTCGATGATCACCAGGTCGTGAACAAGGGGCGCCTGGTGGGGGTCGCCGCCGGCGAGGAGGCCTGAGGCGTGACATCGCTGATAGACATCCTCTTCCCCGACCTGCTCGGGCTCGCGCATGGCAAGACGGTGCCGGACGCCCGGCTCGAGCATCCCACCCACTACGCCATCACCGTGATGGTTCAGGGCCTGGACCTGGAGTTCCTCGAGACGGACCACTACTCCACCAGCGCAGGATTCCCCGACATGGAGGCCCGCTTCGAGCCGGGCACCCTGCGACCCTGGGGTGCGCGCCAGGTGGGCCTGGCGAACCTGCACTTCGCCGACGGACGCCCGCTGCCCCTGGACTCCCGCCGCGCCCTGCGCAGCGTGATGGATCGATGGGCCGAGCGCGGGCTGACGCCGGTCAGTGGCTACGAGATGGAGTTCTTCCTGCTCGCCGGACGGCAGCCTCTGACGAAGCTCCCCGTTCCCGATCACCGCGTCTACGGCATCGGGCCAGGTGCGGACCCCACCGGCACCCTCGAGGCCATCGCAGAGGCGGCCGAGGCGGCCGACCTGAAGGTGGAGGGTGTCAACAGCGAGTTCACGCCGAGTCAGGTCGAGGTCTCCCTGCAGCACCAGGACGCCATGACCGCTGCAGACAACGCCTTCCTGTTCCGCATCATCGCGCGCGAGGTGGCGCGCCGGAACGGCATCGACGTCACCTTCATGGCCCGCCCCTTCGGCGACGCCGTCGGCAACGGCATGCACGTGAACATGAGCCTCAGGGACGCCCAGGGGCGCAACTGCCTGATCGACGAAACCGACCCGATCGGGATCTCCGCCACGGCCAAGTCCTTCATCGCCGGCCTCATCGACCATCACGAGGCGATCGCCGCCTTCGCCGGGCCCACGGTGAACTCGTACAAGCGCCTGGTGCCGGGAATGCTCAGCGGCTACTGGGCCAACTGGGGCCTGGACAACCGCATCTCCTCGGTACGGGTCCCGGGGCAGCGGGGGTCGGGCACCCGGATCGAGCACCGGATGGCCGACGGGAGCGCCTCGCCCCACCTGCTGACCGCGGCGCTGTTCGCCGCAGGCCTGTCCGGTGTGGAGCGCGGCCTCGCACTTCCCGAGCCGCAGGTCGGCGATGCCGATGCCGAGCCCAACACCGACCGCCACACGCCGGAGTCCCTGCTCGAGGCGCTCGATGCTCTCGCGGCGGACACCGTCCTGCAGTCGTACTTCCACCCGGACCTCATCGAGGTCTACCTCGAGCTCAAGCGCCGCGAGTGCGCACGGTGGGCCGCTGCGGTGACCGACTGGGAGCAGAACGAGTACTCGCGCGTCTACTAGGCGGCGAACTCCGGCACCCGACCGCTAGGCTCCGCGGCCATGGTGAACCACGCCCCGCGGCTGGTGAGCGTGCTCACCGAGAACTGGACGATGACCGATCCCCGCGACATCCGCGGCCTTGTCCGCATGGCCCAGGAGGCCGAGGACGCCGGCTTCGACATGGTCATGGTCAGCGACCACGTCCTCCTGGGGCCGAGCGCGGGCAGCACCGGGCGCATGGCCAATCCCCGCGACTACGCGATGCCCGGCAACCAGGATCCGGCGACCGCCTGGCCGTCTTCGATGGTGCTCCTGAGTGCGATCGCCGCAGCCACCTCGCGCATCCGCGTCGGCGCCATCGCGCTCATCGCCCCCCTGCGCCACCCGCTGGTCCTGGCGAAGGACCTCGCCACGCTGGACCTGCTCAGCGAGGGACGCCTGGTCATCCAGCCCACCGTCAGCTGGCATGTCGACGAGTACGAGGCCCTCGGTGTGCCCTTCACCCGCCGTGGGCGCATCCTCGACGAGGAGCTGGAGATCTGGAAGCGCGTGTGGGCCGAGTCTCCCGCCTCGTTCCACGGGGACTTCTACGACTTCACCGACGTCTACCTCGAGCCGAAGCCGATGCACCCGGGGGGGCCGACGATGTGGTTCGGCGGCGAGACCGTGCACGACAAGATCATCGAGAGACTGGCGAAGTACGGCAGCGGCTTCCACCCGGTCGGGCGCGTGCACGGGGACGACGTCGCACGCCTGAAGGCCGGTCTCGCCGATGTCGGACGCTCGTGGGAGGAGTTCGAGCTCGTGGGGGGCACTCGTGTGGAGTTCCCCGATGACGACTCCTGCGCGCCGCTCGGGCCGGCGCTCGAGGAGATCCCACGGCAGCAGGCCCTGGGCTTCACGACGTTCTGCATCAAGCCGAGCATCTTCATCGATGAGCGTGACCGGCATGCCACGTTCTGCCGGGAGGTCGTCGAGCGCGTAGCCGCGCTGACATCCTGAACGCGTCCGTCCCATCGAGGTTGCCCGACGCAGGGCGAATCAGTTTGGGAAGAGCGACCTACTCCAGTCCACGCACCATGGCGTACACGTGCGTACGCAGCTCCGCGAAGCGCGGAGCGTTCCGGGTCTGGATCTGCGAGCGCGGGAAAGGGATATCGACCGTCACCACATCGCGCACCTTGGCAGGCCTCCCATGGAGCACGACGATCTCATCGCTCAGGTAGACAGCCTCGTCGATGTCGTGAGTCACCATGAGTGTGGTGATACCGAAGTCATCACGGACCTTCAGTACGAGGTCCTCGAGATCGAAGCGGGTCTGCGCATCCACCGAGGCGAACGGCTCGTCCATGACCAGGATGCTCGGGCGCACGGCGAGCGCACGCGCGATCGAGGCCCTCTGCTGCATCCCGCCTGACATCTGCCAGGGGTACTTCCCACCCTGTCCGGAGAGTCCGACCTCCTCGAGCGAGGACTCGATGCGCTCGCTCCGATCGGCCTTCGACAGCTTCTGGTTCTTAAGGGGCAGCGCGATGTTCCGCTCAACCGTGAGCCATGGCATCAGCGAGCGGGTGTAGTCCTGCAGGACGACGGCAAGGCCGGCCGGGGGGCCGCTGATCCGCTCGCCACGGATGAGGATCTCGCCAGCCGTGGGCTTCTGGAGCCCGGAGAGCAGGCGCAGCAAGGTGGTCTTCCCGACTCCGGAGGGACCGACAATGGCGACGAAGCTTCCCTCGCTGACCTCATAGCTGACGTTGTCGAGGACGTGCGTGGTGCCCTCGGGAGTGACGTACTCCATGCTCACGCCGTTGATCGCAATCGCGGTCGTCATCTCGTCTCCATCTCAGGCCAGCTGCTTCTGTCCGTAGTACCAGCGGAGCGTCAGGCGCTCCACGATGTCGAAGACGAGACTCAGCGCGTAGCCCAGGAGCCCGAGCAGCAGGACTCCGGTCCAGGCGTCGAGGATCAGGAAGGAGTCCGTCGCGATCAGGGTGAAGGCGCCGAGCCCGAAGCCCGAGCCCAGGTACTCGGAGGCGACCGTGACGATGAAGGCGATCTGGAAGCCGACCTGCAGGCCTCCGAAGATCACCGGCATCGCATTCGGCAGCCGCACCCGCCAGAGCATCTGCGCACGGCTGAGGCCGAACACGGAGGCCGTGTCGATCAGGACCAGATTCGTACCTCGGATGCCCTCGATGGTGGCGATGAGGATGGGGAATGTTGTGGCGAAGGCGATCGACGCCACGCGCATGGCGGAGTCCAGGCCGAACAAGAGGATGAAGATCGGCACGAGTGCGACCGGCGGAATGCAGCGGAAGAAGTCGACGACGGGCTCCACGTACCGGGAGACTGCTCCGCTGACCCCGACCAGGGCGCCCAACCCGATTCCTGCCACCACCCCGATGGCGAAGCCGAGGAACAGGTTCTGCAGGCTGGGAACCAGGTGGATCGGAACATTGAGGAAGACCCAGTTGAGCTTGAACTGCTCCCAGATGAGTTCCAGCGGGGGGAAGAACGGATTCTCGGACGAGGCGCTTGCATTCCACCACAGCGTGACCAGCAGCACCGGCAGCCAGCCGCCGATGAGGATCGCGAGGAGCCAGTGCCAGATGCGCCGCGCGATCATCGCCCCACCCAGAACACCAGGCGGCGATGGCCGCGGACCAGCAGGCGCGACAGCGCAACTCCGATGGCCCCGAGGAACAGGATGACCGCGTAGGTGTCGTCCGCGTTGCCGGCCGACTGCGTGAGGGCCAGGAACGTCCCCAGGCCGCCCGCCCCCCCGACGAGTCCGGCGACGACGGCCACGACGAGGGACGCCGCCAGGGCCAGGCGCATGCCGATGCCGATCTGGACCGCAGCCGAGGGAAGCCGTGCGTAGCGGATCTGCTTGGCCAGGCCCATCCGGAAACACCGCATGGTCTCAAGCAGGACCGGATCGGCATCCCGGACCCCGTACGCCGTCTGGATCGCCATGGAGAAGACGTTGGCGAAGACCACCAGTGCCACGCCCATAGCCAGCGTCGGCCCGATCACCAGGATGGCGATCGGGATGAGGACGATCGGCGGGATCACCTTGAGGAAGTCGAACGTGAACTTCGAGGAGCGGTAGGAGAAGCGGGACAGGCCGATGAGCATGCCAAGGGGGATGGCGATCACCATCGAGATGGCGAAGCCGATGGCGGCCATCTGGACGGTCTCCCAGAAGGCGAGCCAGAACGTCGCCTCGCGCACGAGGACCCACAACGCCGAGATGGCCTCGGTCGCGGTGGCGAAGGAGTCGCCGGCCAGCGGTCCAACCGACCCGATGATCTGCCACACGATGAGTGCGACGACCGCCGAGAGCATCCCTGCGGGGATGCGTCGGAGGACTGCTGGCACGGCGACTCCTTCGAGGGCCGGACTAGCGGTACTGCTTGAGCAGCAGCCCAGCGACGTCGACCGGCTTCTTCAGGTAGCCGAGTTCGAGCATCTTGGACGCGGGGTTGCTCAGGTCGTTCTTCACGATGGTCGACGGCAGGAACGACGGCGACGACTTCCGGGCCGTATCGAGGTCCACCTCGGTGTAGGTCGGGTTCGCGGACTGGAGGATGAGGTCCCAGCCCTTCTTGGTGTTGCCGAACCGGTTGACCTCGGCGATGGACTTCTGGAATGCCTTCACGGCAGTCGGGTTCTCAGCCGCGAACTTCGCCGTGGTGACCCACATGCCGACCGCCGTCTCGGTCGTGAAGAACCCGATGGCCGGTGAGCCGAGGTTCTTCAGGCCGTTGTCCTTGCACAGCGAGGTGAAGGGCTCGACCGTGAAGGCAGCGTCAGTCTTGCCGGACTCCACCGCATCGAGTGCGGCGCCGAACGGAAGGGTGACGAAATTGATGGAGGCCGGATTGCCGCCATCGCGCTTGACGGAGTAGGCCACGGTGACCTCACCCTGAGCCCCACGGGCCGGCACAGAGACGGTCTTGCCCGCGAGGTCCTTCCACCTGGTGATGCCCGACGTCGGGGAGACGCAGACGCCAGTGTCGTCGAGCTTCGCAGCGAGGACCGCATCCTTCTTCGCAGCAGCGAGTCGCCCTGGAGCGAACCCGTCCGCAGGAGCGACCACCTTCAGTGCCATGCCCCCGTTGGCGTACGCGTTGATGATCGGGATGGACGGTGAGTAGACGAAGTCCACCGCACCGGCAGCGAGGGCCGCAAGCGACGGCGGCGGGGCCGGGTAGATCTGGATGTCCGTGACGTCGAGGCCGTTCTTGGCAAAGATGCCGGCGGACTGTGCCCACGGGACCACGCCCATCGCGTTGATGCCCACGGTGCCGATCTTGATGTCCGTGGCTGCGGCCGCTGGTGCTGCCACGGCGGCGAGTGCGGCTGATGCAGCAACGACACCCACGATGCCGGCTGCGGCGTACTTCCTGATGTTCATTGCTCCTCCAACGTGGGTCACTCACGGGGTCGAGCGACCAGAGCCTGCAGATTAGCGCGCAAACTTCTCGCGGAAGGCGCATTCCGAAAATCCATTCGGGCCTGAACGATCTGACTCGGCGCGCACTCTCGACCTTTCCGACCGGAACACTCGGAAAGCAGTCTCACCGGTCGTCAGCGCTGGCGTTGAGCCCGTCAGGCAGCGTGGAAAGGGACGTGGGAGTCGTCCACCACCCGCATGAGCTCCGCGACCATCACCGCATCCGCCTCATGACGCAGGTCCGGATCGCTGGCGGCTACGTTCACGCGCTCGTCACGATCGGCGCGAAGGTCGTAAAGCTCGGCGACGTCCGTTCCGGAGATCCGGGTGTACCGCAGGGCGTCCGTGACGACGGTGCGCAGGCGCACCGGACCGGGCAGGGACTCCAGCCCGTAAGGCTGGTCCTCCTCCACGAGCACCGCCCGACGCCAGGAGTCGCTGCCGCCCTCCAGCAGTGGGCGCAGGCTTCGACCCTGCGCTGCTGCGAGCGCGGGTGCCCCGACGAGGTCGAGGAGGGTCGGCGCGATGTCGGCGCTGCTGGCGAGAGCTCGGTGCGAGCCGCTGCCGATGCCGGCACCCCCGAGGATGAGTGGCACTCGGATCACCGGGTCGTAGTGCGTGAAGTGCTTGAGCATGAGGCCGTGGTCACCGAAGACGTCCCCGTGGTCAGCGGTGAAGAGCACGAGGGTGTCCTCGGCAAGGCCCAGGCCGTCGATGGCCGACATGATGCGCCCGACAGCGTCGTCGATGAACTCGATGGCGCCGAGCTCGGCGGCCAGCGCGTGGCGGTACTGGTCGGCGGTCGGGGACCACAGCATCATCGGGTCGATGTCCGGGCTGCCGCGACGCGCGACGATCTGCTGGATGTAGTCAGGCGACGATGCATGGTCGTCGTCGAACGTCACGGGCAGGGGCATGTCTGCCGGGCTGTGCCGGTGGAAGTACTCCGACGGCGGGGCGAAGGGATGGTGCGGGTCGGGGAAGGAGACGAAAAGCAGGAACTCCTCCCCGGTGCGCGCATAGTCCTGCAGGCGAGTGACGGACTCCTCAGCGATGTAGCTCGTCGCGTGGAGCTCGGCCGGGATGGACGACTCCCAGACATGGTTCCAGCCGGCATACGTCGAGCGTGCCGCCTCGTGGCCACCGACCGTTCGCGGGTCGATGCCGCGCGCCCGTGCCCACTTCACATAGTTGCCGGAGACCCGGTCACCGTGCCCGACGACGAGCGCGACATCATCGAAGCCGTAGTAGTCGGGCGGCAGCACGAGCTCGCCCTCCGCGTGGCGCTCGAAGGCCTCCCAGGACTCGAAGTGCTCGCCGAAGGGTCCGGCAACGGCACGCTCCCACAGTGCCGGCATCGCAGCGCGGATCTGGTCGAGCTGGTAGTCCTCGTACGGGTATCCCATCGGCTGCAAGTGCAGCTTGCCGACTGCCGCAGTGCGCCAGCCACGACTGCGGAGGACCCTTGCGAAGGTGCCGATGCGCGGATCGAGCGGCAGTCCGTTGGTGCGCAGGCCGTGGGCGGAGGGCCACATCCCCGTCATGATCGTGGCGCGGTTCGGCATGCAGATCGGATTGGCCGCGTAGGCCCTGTCGAATACGTGCCCGCTTTCGGCGAGACGATCGATGTGGGGGGTGCGGACCGGCACCATCCGTCTGAATCCGAGGTGCGAGTCACGCAACTGGTCAGCAACAATGACGACGATGCTCATGGCCACAACCCTACGAGGTTGTGCCATGAACGAGGTTGCCATCGACGAACGTCGCGACCACCGATCGTTCGGTCAGGGACCACGGGTCGGTCCAGTCGACGGGCGCATCCAGCATCACCAGGTCGGCGGCCAGCCCCGGCCTGATCTCCCCGCGCCAGGACTCAGCATGGCTCTGCCACGCCCCTGCCGCGGTCATGGACTTCACGGCAGCTCGCGCATCGATGCGCTGATCGTCCGAGTAGTCAGGATCAGTCCGCAGCGCCCGGGTCATCGCAGCCGCGATGATCAGGCGCCAGTCCGGGGCCATGACAGGGGCATCGGAGGACGTGGCGAGCGGCACGCCGAGATCCAGGGCGCGGCGGAGCGGCTGCTTGGCGACATTGCGTGCGTCACCGAGGATCGGCGAGACCGTGCGGCCGACCATCCAGCGGATGCTCGGATTGGTGTTGAGCGTCATGCCCAGGCGTGCCATCCGCTCAAGGTCGCGAGGCATGACCAGATCTCCATGGATCACGTAGTGGCGCCGATCCGGCGACGTTCCGGTGGCCTCGATGGCATCGAGGTACGCCGTTATCGTTCGGTCGCCGATGCTGTGGGCGCCGATCTGCCACCCGCGACTCGCCGCTGCAGCGACGATCGCATGCAGTTCAGCCACCCGCTCGTCGTCATTGCGACCCGCGACCTGGAGGCGGCCGCAGCTGCAGTCGTCGTAGGGTTCACTCAGCCAGGCGGTGCGGCTGCGCGGAATGCCATCGGCGAAGACCTTCACCTGCGCGATGTCGAGGTGACCGAATGCTCCCCCGCGAGATGGGGCGCCCCATGCATCGAGACCGGCGCTGACGTCGCTGGCACGCGTTCCGCCCAGTCCCCCGAAGAGCAGCATCACGTTCACCCGGACGAGGAGGGCACTGTCCGCGTCGAGTCGGCGGTAGGCCTCTACGGCACCGAGGCCACCAGTGCCGTCGAGCACAGTTCGGCCACCCGGCCCAAGGCCGGGATCGGTGAATGCCGTGATGCCCTGGGACAGCAGGGCGGACTGGGCGGCGACGATGGCAGCACGCTGCTCGTCGACCGTTATGGCAGGCATGACGTCGTTGACCAGTCCGACCGCCGCCTCGAGCAGGAGCCCCGTCGGAGCTCCCGAGGGATCGCGAACCACCCGACCCCCGTCCGGATCCCTCGTTGACGCATCGATGCCTGCCCTGCGGAGGGCAGCGGTGTTGCACACCGCCATGTGGCCGGTGACGTCGTTGAGGAGCACCGGGATCTCAGGGTGGACGGCATCGAGATCGGCAACGCTGACCGTGCCGTCCGGTCCGCTCCCGTGAAGCAGGGAGCCGTCCCACCCGATTCCGCGGATCCAGCCGCCCGCCTCGGCGCGGGCTTCACGCAGTCGGGCCTGGAACTCGGCCATCGACGTACAGCCGCGCATGTCATGTGCCGTGAGCGAACGGCCGTACTCGTATCCGTGCAGGTGCGAGTCATCGATGCCGGGCAGGACGGTGCATCCGTGCGCGTCGACCACGGTCGCACCTGCCAGGGCGATCTGGTCACGCTGGTGCATCGGGAGGACGGCACTGAACCGCCCGTCATCGACGATGACGAGACAGTCCGATGCGCCGAGCGGCCGCAGGTCCGCGTTCAGGATGGCGGTGGTCATGACCTCATCGTTCTGCCACCCGACCTGAAGGTCAACGACTACGCTCCGCGCCAAGGAGGCGGCATGCCCGAGCTCACGACCCAAGTCGTCATCGATGAGGCCGAGGACTCGCGTCGGCGCGCACGGTTCCCGTACGGAGCCGCGCTCACGCTCGTCGACATGGAGACACCTGGCAGCGAGCACCTGCTCGACGACCTGCGAGCGCAGGAGCCGATCACGTGGATGCCCGACCTGGGCGGCTGGCTCGTGACGAGCCGTGATCTCGGCCGCACGGTCCTCATGCCCAAGTCCGGCATGACCGTGCTCGTCGAGCAGAACATGGTGCGGGCCTCCACAGGCTTCCACATGCTGACGGTCGATGAGCCGGAGCACGGACGCCAGCGGGCACCCTTCGAGCAGTCGTTCCGGGCACGAGAGGCGACGAGCCTGTTCGCCGACGAGATCAGCCGCATCGCCGAGGAGCTCATCGATGGCTTCGCCGCGGACGGCACCTGCAGTCTGGGGCCCGCCTTCGCCAGCCCCTTCGCCGTGCAGATGGCCGCCTACGTGATCGGCCTGCCGCTCGACGACGTGCACCTCATCGACGGCATCTACAGCGCCTTCGCCGACGCCATGGTCTACGACGGTGATCCTGCCCCGCTGCAGCGCGCCGAGGCCGCCCGGGCGCGGCTCAATGCCCTCCTCCTGCCGCAGTTGCAGCAGGCGAGGGCTGTCGGCGCAACGTCCCTGGCCGCGCACGTGCTTCGCGACCCGGCGAACGACCTCACCGATGAGGAGGTCGTCGACCAGCTTCGCGTGGTGATGTTCGGGGCCATCGAGACCATCCAGGCGAGCGTGATGAACACGATGATGTTCCTGCTGCAGAGTCCCGAGCAGCTGGCCGAGGTGCTCGCCGATCGGACTCTCGTCCACGGCGCGGTCGACGAGTCGATCCGCCTGATGCCGCCCGTCGCCTTCGTGGAGCGCTGGACGGCGCAGGCGGTCGAGATCGGCGGCATCGAGATCGGCCCTGGGGAGTTCATCGGGGTCTCGACTCTCGCCACGAATCGCGATCCGGCGGTGTTTGCCGATCCGCTTGCCTTCGACATCCATCGTGACAATGCCAAGCAGGGACTGTCGTTCTCCTTCGGCGAGCACCACTGCCTCGGCGTCCACCTGGCCCGGATGCAGACGGCGATCGCCGTCGAGCAGCTGCTCGACCGTCTGCCCGGCCTGCTCCTGGCCGATTGCGACGCGCCCCGCGGGTTCGCGTTCCGCCGGCCGCCGTCGATGACCCTCACGTGGACGGTCGGCTGAGGCACGGCACGGCTGCCCGCACTGTCGAGTGCACCCCGATCAGGTGCCGAGGAGTCGGGCGAGCAGGGCTTCGAGCCCGGTGCGGAAGACGGTGTCGCTGCTGGGGTACAGGTGCGCCGCGTGGGCGCGGATGGCCGGGTAGTCGTCTGAGGGAAGCTGCGCATAGTCGGCCCGCCACCGCCGGTAGGTCTCACGGCGCAACTGGGCGCTGACCGCCAGTGGAGCGTCGAGGGCCGCCGAGCCCACGGTGTACTCGATGAACACGTGATACGCGAGGACGGCGTCCTCGGGAGCCATGCCCGCGCGGTCGAAGGCGTCGAGCATGACCTCGGTGATGCGCAGCTCGTTGGGGTAGCGCGTCGGGCCGGCCTGGGTGAGCTGCAGTGCGACGGGACTGCGCAGCAGCGCCTTGCGGACCCCGAGGCACATGCGACGCACGTCGTCACTGGGGTCTTCGGACGTGGTGAAGCCCCTCGTCGCCGGCGCCAGTGCGCGGTCGCCCACCTCGCGGAGAAGGGCGTCCTTGTCCGGGTAGTGCCGGTAGAAGGCGGAGGCGTCGACACCGAGCCGGTCACCGAGGGCACGCATGCTGAAGGAGTCGGCACCCGACTCGGCAAGGAGCTCGAGGGCTGCCTCGCAGATGACATCGCGGTTGAGGCGCGGTCGCACGGGCTTGGCGGGCACGCCGGAAGGCTAGCCGCCGGGCGCCAGCGCGTTCCCGACGCGTCCGGGAACGGGCCCGCCGGCCCTCGGGGGAATCCGTCGCGCTCACGTCCGGAGCGTGACACCCTTGCCGCCATGGCGACCTTCGCCGAGTCGATCACGGTAGAGGACCTCGAACGGGATCCCTACCCCATCTACGCACGCCTGAGGGCGGAGCAGCCCGTGGCCTGGGTCCCGGCGGTCGGGCTGTGGCTGGTCACTCGAGCCGACGACGTGGAGTTCGTGACGACCCACCCGGAGCTGTTCTGCGCCAAGGTCGACGCGACGCCCCTCGACCGCTCCTTCGGCGGCCCGACCATCCTCACCGTCGATGGCGAGCAGCATCTGGACCTTCGCCGAAGCCTGGATGCCGCCTACAAGCCGCGCGTCGTGGCCTCATACATCGACGACCTCGTGACACCGATCGCGCAGGCCGCGCTGGACGCCCTCCGCGCCGACGGTCGGCGCAGTGCGGAGCTCATGGCCGCGTACTTCGAGCCGATATCCGTGCTGAGCCTCGGTGCCGTGCTCGGCCTGGGCCACCTGTCGGCAGCCACGCTGCAGGACTGGTTCCACGGCCTGGCCATGGGTGCGATCAACTTCGAGGGTGATCCGGAGAAGCAGCGCATCAATGACGAGACCGCCGTGCGCATCGATGCGGAGCTGCGTCCGCTGATGGAGCGGCTGCAGCGCGACCCTGACGGATCGACGATCGCCTCGATGCTCACCGTCGAGCGCATGCGCACGATCGAGGAGGTCCTGCCATCGCTCAAAGTGATCATCCTCGGCGGGATGCAGGAGCCGGGCCACGGTGCTGGCTCGTGCCTCTACGGACTCCTCGCTGACGAGGACCAGTGGAGGCTCATCCGAGACGAGCCCGAGCGCTGGGACGACGCCGTGCACGAGGGGCTGCGGTGGGTCGCGCCGATCGGCACCCAGACCCGCCAGGCCGTCACCGACGTCGAGGTGGGTGGCGCGGTGATTCCCGCCGGCGCCCCCGTCGGCGCCGTGGTCGCCAGTGCATGCCGCGACGAGCGGGAGTTCGACGAGCCCGACCGCTTCGACATCCGGCGCCCCCGCAAGCCCAATGCAGCCTTCGGCTACGGACCCCACTTCTGCGCCGGCCACGCCTTCGCCCGCGGTCAGGAGCGCATCGCCCTGGAGATGCTGGTCAGCGCCCTGCCGGACATCGAGCTCGACCCCGCTCACGAGGTCCAGTTCCGGGGGTGGGAGTTCCGGGCACCCGCGTCACTGCATGTGCGCTGGTAGGCGCACGCGCAGCCAGAGGCCTAGTAGTCCTCGATGTACTCCTCGAGCTCCCACCGCGTGACGTCTCGGGTCGCCGGATCCTCGACCGACTCCTCGTAGCGGGCCACCTCGTCGCGCTTCATGGTGATGAACACGTCGATGAAGTCGCCTGTGAGCAGGTCACGCAGGCCGGGATCGGCATCGAGTGCATCGAGCGCGTCCTTGAGCGACATGGGCAGGACAGGACGCGCCTCGTCCTCGTATGCCCATCCCTCTGCGGCGTCCGGCGGCACCAGTCCGCGTCGGATACCATCGAGCGCAGCGGCAAGCACCACGGCCATGACGATGTACGGGTTCGCGGAGCCATCACCGATGCGCAGCTCCAGGCGCGTGCCCTGTCCGCGCTCTGGTGGGATGCGGATCATCGTGGAGCGGTTGTCGTATCCCCAGTTGGAGCGGTACGGCGCGAGTGTGTCCGGGCCCAGGCGCTTGTAGGCGTTGACCGTGGGGTTGGTGAAGGCGGCGATGGCATCGGCGTGCTCGATTACGCCGGCGATCATCTGCAGCGCGACATCCGACAGGCCATCACTGCCGTCATGCATGCGGTTGACGCCGTCGGCGTCGTTTACCGAGAAGTGCAGGTGGAACCCGCTGCCCCCCTCGTCGTTCCACGGCTTGCCGAGGAAGGTGCCGAGGATGCCGCGCATCGCCGTGACGTCCTTGATCGCCGTCTTGAACAGGAACGTGCGATCGGCGGCGTCCATCGCCTCGCTGTGCCAGAGGTTGATCTCGTACTGCGACGGGCAGAACTCGTGATTGCCCGCGAAGATGCCGATGTCAAGCTGATCGAGCATGCGCAGCAGGTGCAGGTAGTGGCCGTCCGGATCGACCTGCGCACCCGTGGTGTAGACCCGGCCCGTCTTGTCGAGGATCCTCGACCAGCCGTCATCGGTGCGCTGCGCGAAGTAGAACTCCAGTTCCGGGCCGCAGATCGGCGTCAGGCCGAGAGCCGCATAGCCGTCGAGCACGGAGCGGAGCACCGCGCGCGGCGCCACCGTGCTGCGCGTGCCATCGGGGTTGTCGATGTCGGCGATCCCGTACGCCACTCCAGGGACCCACGGGATCGGGCGGAGGGTACCGGTGTCGAGGCGGGAGATCATGTCGGGCAGGCCGTCGCCGAAGCTGCCTGAACCGGCATCGAGCACGCCGCCCCGCGTGGTGGTCACCCATGTGCCCTGGCAGAACGCCGGGCCATGGCCAGCGGCACGCTCGAGCTGCGAGACGAGGAGGTCCTTAGACCGGGTGATCCCGAGCAGGTCGGGAAAGACGAGCCGCACGACATCGATGCCCTGCTCCTCGAGGACGCGACGGGTCTCGGCCAGATCGGGCTGCATGACTCTCCTCGGACGCGGCCGCCGTTGATCGTTCGGCCCCCAACGAATTCCCGGATACTACGGCGAGGGTACGCCCGTCGACAATGCCGCGGCGCCAATTCATCCGCGGAATCTGCCCGGGGGCTGTCCGTTCGGATCCGAACAATCTATGATGTCGCGCGCCGAACCACTGTCCGAGGAGCCGCATGTCCGTCATCACCGTTGCGGGAGTCGACGTCGACACCCGGCACTGGATCGGGGGGCAGCGCGTGGCCTCGGCCGACACCTTCGAGGACATCTCCCCGGTCGACGGAAGCCTGCTCGGGAAGGTGAGCCGCGGCGGTCGCGACGAGGCCCAGGCGGCCATCGCCGCGGCGCGCGACGCCTTCCCGGGGTGGGCGCGGATGACCACCGAGGAGCGGGGTCAAGTGCTGTTCCGGCTCGCCGACCTCGTCGAGGAGCACCTCGAGCAGCTGTCGATCCTCGAGACGACCGACAACGGCTCCCTCCTGCGCTCCCACCGGCGCGGGGTCATGCCGCGGGTCGCCATGAACATCCGCTTCTTCGCGGACTTCGCCATCAACCAGCTCAGCCACCCGGTGTTCCAGACGCGCGGACACGACAACCACGTGTCGTGGGACCCGTCCGGCGTCACCGTGATCATCACGCCGTGGAACGCACCCCTCATGCTGGCCACCTGGCGCATCGGCCCG
>JAFMFD010000132.1 GCA_017856385.1 Actinomycetota bacterium | reverse complement strand
AGCCGCCGACGGGGAGACGATCCAGGCGTACTGAACGGTCGCGGGCAGCGACGGCCACGCGCTAGACGGGTAGCGAGTCGAACGGGCCGATCGCGGCGTACGTGGGCCGCTCCCTGAGGAGCTCACGCGCCAGGACGGCGACGTCCTCGGACGTCACGGCATCGATGCGGGCCACGATGTCGTCAATGGAGGGAAGTTCTCCGTAGAGGAGTTCGCCCTTGGCGATGCGGCTCATCCGTGAGCCCGCATCCTCCTGTCCGAGGACCACGCTGCCACGCAGGGAGCCGCGTCCACGCAGGAGCTCCTCGTCGCGCAGTCCGTGCTCGGCCACGTCGGCAATCACATCGTGCGTGATGCTCATGACGTCGCCCACCTTGTCGGGCAGGCAGCCGACGTAGACGCCTGTGTATCCGGTGTCGGCGAAGCTCGAGACGAAGGAGTAGACGGAGTACGCCAGGCCGCGATCCTCGCGAATGCTCTGGAACAGTCGGCTCGACATGCCCCCGCCCAGAGCCGCGTTGAGCACCCCCAGCGCATAGCGGCGGTCGTCGGTACGACGTATCCCGCCGAGACCCATCACCAGATGGGCCTGCTCCGACGGCCGGTGCGAGATGCCGCGTGCGCCGCGTCCGGGGGCCGGGTGCGCCCGACGAGATGTGTCCCGCACCTCGGGCTCGGCGGGCGCGCTCGAAGCCCCGAAGGCGTCGCGCACCTGCTCGACGACCTCGTCATGGTCGACCGCACCCGCCGCCGCGACAACCATCCGCGAGGGGACGTAGTGGCGGCGGTAGAAGCTGCGAATCCCCTGGGCCGTGAGAGCCGCGAGGGACTCCTGCGTCCCGAGGATTGGGCGGCCGAGCGGGCCATCGCCGTAGTGCGTGCGCATGTAGAGGTCGTGCACCGTGTCGCCGGGATCATCGTCATTCATGGCGATCTCCTCGAGGATCACCTGACGTTCACCCTCGATGTCCCGGGCGTCGAGCCTGCCACGCAGGACGACATCGCACACCGTGTCAATCGCCAGCTGGGTGTCATCGTCGAGGACCCGGGCGTAGTAGCAGGTGTACTCCTTGGTGGTGAATGCGTTGAGCTCACCACCCACGGCCTCGATCGGCGCGGTGATCTCCCAGGCACTGCGCGTTGCTGTGCCCTTGAAGAGCAGGTGCTCCAGGAAGTGTGCGGCGCCGGTCTGGCGTGGGGTCTCATCGCGAGACCCCACACCGATCCAGGCACCGAAGGAGACCGAGCGCACGCCGGGCACCGACTCCGTGACAACCCTGAGGCCGTTGGGCAACGTCGTGCGACGCACGACCGCACCATCGGCACCCTCGAGCAGGGTGCGGGTGCGTGCCCGTGACATCGAAGCGCTACTCCGCCGCAGCGGTCTCGGCGTCGCCGCCCTCGATCACGGGAATGAGCGAGAGCTTGCCGCGCGGATCGACTTCCTTGATCTCGACCTGCACCTTGTCGCCGACCTTGAGGACCTCCTCGACGTTCTCGAGGCGCTTCTTGCCGGGCGAGAGCTTCTTGACCTCCGAGATGTGCAGGAGGCCGTCGCGTCCGGGCATGAGCGAGACGAACGCGCCGAAGTTGGTCGTCTTCACGACGGTGCCGAGGTAGCGCTCGCCGACCTCCGGCATCGTCGGGTTGGCGATGGCGTTGATCTTGGCCCGGGCGGCCTCGGCCGCGGCACCATCGGAGGCTCCGATGAAGATCGTGCCGTCGTCCTCGATCGTGATGTCGGCGCCGGTGTCCTCTTGGATCTGGTTGATGATCTTGCCCTTCGGCCCGATCACCTCGCCGATCTTGTCCACCGGGATGTTGACCGTGATGATGCGCGGTGCGTAGAGCGACATCTCGCCAGGCGCATCGATGGCCTCGGCCATGACGTCGAGGATCGTCAGGCGCGCCTCGCGTGCCTGATCGAGCGCCCCGGCGAGCACCGAGGCGGGGATGCCGTCGAGCTTGGTGTCCAACTGCAGCGCGGTGACGAAGTCCTTCGTGCCCGCCACCTTGAAGTCCATGTCACCGAAGGCATCCTCGGCGCCGAGGATGTCGGTGATGGCGACGTACTCCGTCTTGCCATCGATCTCGCCGCTGATGAGGCCCATGGCGATGCCGGCGACCGGAGCCTTGAGCGGCACGCCCGCGGCCATGAGCGACATCGTGCTGGCGCACACCGAGCCCATGGACGTCGAGCCGTTGGACCCGAGCGCCTCGGAGACCTGACGGATCGCGTAGGGGAACTCATCACGGGTCGGGAGCACCGGGAGCAGCGCGCGCTCAGCGAGCGCTCCGTGGCCGATCTCGCGACGCTTGGGCGAGCCCACGCGGCCCGTCTCACCGGTGGAGTACGGCGGGAAGTTGTAGTTGTGCATGTAGCGCTTGCGGTTGTCAGGCGACAGGGTGTCGAGCCACTGCTCCATCTTGAGCATATTCAGGGTGGTCACACCGAGGATCTGTGTCTCACCGCGCTCGAAGAGAGCCGACCCGTGCACGCGCGGAAGCACATCGACCTCAGCCGCGAGCACGCGGATGTCGCGGGGACCGCGACCGTCGATGCGAACCTTGTCGCGCAGCACGCGCTCGCGCACGCTCTTCTTGGTCACGCTGCGCAGTGCGGCGCTAATCTCCTTCTCGCGTCCCTGGAATCGATCGGCGAGGGCGGCGACCACGTCAGCCTTGATGAGGTCGAGTGCCTCCTCGCGCTCGGCCTTGCTCACGATGGTGAGGGCTTCAGCCACGCGCGCGGACGCGATCTCGGACACGGCGTCGTAGACGTCCTCCTGGTAGTCGAGGAAGACGGGGAAGTCGCGCACCGGCTTGGCCGATGCATCGGCGAGCGCCTGCTGTGCCTCGCACAGCGCGCGGATGAAGACCTTGCTCGCCTCGAGGCCCTCAGCGACGACGGTCTCGGTCGGCGCCTTGGCCCCACCGGCGACGAGGTCGACGGTCTCGGTCGTGGCCTCGGCCTCGACCATCATGATCGCGACGTCATCGCCCACGACCCGGCCGGCGACGACCATGTCGAACACCGCACGCTCAAGGTCGGAGTGACGTGGGAAGGCCACCCACTGTCCGTCGATGAGCGCGACGCGCACCCCACCGATCGGGCCGGAGAAGGGCAGCCCGGCGATCTGCGTCGACGCAGAGGCGGCATTGATCGCAAGCACGTCGTAGAGATCGTCGGGGTTGAGCGCGAGGACCGTGACAACGATCTGGATCTCGTTGCGCAGGCCATTGGCGAACGACGGGCGCAGGGGCCGGTCGATGAGTCGGCACGTGAGGATGGCGTCTTCAGTGGGACGCCCCTCACGGCGGAAGAACGAGCCGGGGATCCGGCCGACCGAGTACATCCGCTCCTCGACGTCGACGGTGAGCGGGAAGAAGTCGAAGTGCTCCTTGGGCTGCTTCGACGCGGTCGTGGCGCTGAGCACCATCGTGTCGTCGTCGAGGAAGGCAGCGACGCTGCCGGCGGCCTGGCGGGCCAGGCGGCCCGTCTCGAAGCGGATGGTGCGGGTGCCGAAGGCGCCGTTGTCGAGGACGGCTTCGGTGGTGGTGACAGAACCCTCCACGGGTCACTCCTTGGGTGCGACGGTCGCGTGCGACCGAGACGCCCGCCGTAGTGCCCGGTCTCGGGAGCCGGTCTTCGATCGAGGCCGCCGGGTCATCGCCCGGGAGCCACTACCGAGGACCGACCAATCGCGGCGGCGCGTCGTGTGTGTGTTGTCTATTCAGTTATACGCCGCATCCGTCAGAGACGGATGCCCGTGTCCTTGAGAATCCGTCAGCGACGGATACCGAGGCGCTCGATGATCGAGCGGTAGCGATTGATGTCCGTGCGCTGCAGGTACTGCAGCAGCCGGCGGCGCTGGCCGACGAGGATGAGCAGGCCACGACGCGAGTGGTGGTCGTGCTTGTGGCTCTTCAGGTGCTCGGTGAGGTCGC
>JAFMFD010000050.1 GCA_017856385.1 Actinomycetota bacterium | reverse complement strand
TGTTGTGTCTTCTCTCTCTACGAGTTTTGAGATGACCGGCAACGCCAATGAGCCTCAGAGAGGCGTGACGTTCGTCCCATCCCAGCGGAACTTCCACACGGTGTAGTCGCGGTACTGCTTGAACCAACGACAAACGTCCTTCCATTGCACTGAGCATCTCCACTGAGCGGCTGTGTCGGTACGAATGCGAACGCTGTACCGGCCAGGGGTCAGGATCTTGCGCTCCGGCTCGTAGAGCATTCCCTCGTACTCGAAGCGCTTGGTTGAGACCTTCTTGCCATTCAGGGTGATCGAGTCGATCTCGTCATCGACGCTGAGATCCCACGGGAACCGCACTCCTGTGTAGGTGAAGCACGGCGTCCCGAAGTCGTCAAAGTCTGGCTGCAAAGTCTTGGGCGCTCCAAGCAGGATGCACCAACTCTGCGTCTCCGGCCTCAGCCCTCCTGCGCTTGCTGTGCCGGAGAACGCGATTGCCATGACCACGGTCGTTGCGAGACACGCAACCTTCACTGCCTTCATCTCTCCCCCTTCGTTGCCTACCGAGGGATGGTCCCATGCGATGCCTGCTGCTGTCCTGTCCTTTGCCGAACCGTGACCGGTCTGGAGCATGAGTGCCTGCCAAGAAGCCGGAGGGCTTGGTCGCCGCTGCCGCATCAGGCGATCGTCGCGCCGCGTTGCTCGCCCTGCGGGACGAGCTGGCTCGGCGCCTGGTCGATGCGGAGCGGGATGCCGCGCCGCTGGCCCGGCAGCTGACGATCGTGCTGGAGCAGATCGACGCCTTGCCGGTGCCTGGCGAGGCGAGCCGGGTCGATGACCTCGCGAAGCGCCGCCAGGCGCGGCGCGCAGCGTCCCCGCGTCGCAAGCTGGCCGAAGGCACGCAGTAGCGCAGGCGCTGAGGCCGTCGACCTCGCGTCGTCGGTCGGCCTGCTGCTCGACGACTGGCAGCGGTTCGCGCTGGACTGCGCGCTCGGCGAGCGTGCCGACGGGAAGTGGTCCGCGTTCGAGGTCGGCATCGTGGTGCCGCGCCAGAACGGCAAGGGCGCGATCCTCGAGGCCCGTGAGCTAGCCGGCCTGTTCCTGTTCGACGAGCAGCTGATCCTGCACTCAGCCCATGAGTTCAAGACCGCGGCGGAGGCGTTCCGCCGGGTCCTGGCCTTGGTCGAGGCGTCCGACGACCTGCGCAAGCGGGTGCGGAAGGTGCGCACCTCGCACGGCGAGGAGGGCATCGAGACGACGTCGGGCCAGCGGCTGCGCTTCGTGGCGCGGTCGACGGGCTCGGGCCGTGGCTTCAGCGGCGACTGCGTAATCCTCGACGAGGCGTACCGGCTGCCGCAGGAGGCGCTCGGCGCGCTGCTGCCAACCTTGTCGGCCAGGCCGAATCCGCAGCTGTGGTACACGTCGAGCGCGGGCCATGTCGACTCCGATGTCCTGCGCTCGGTGCGCGATCGCGGGATCGGCAAGGACCCGAACCTGGCCTACCTGGAGTGGTCGGCTGACCCGGCATTGCAGGTCGACGACCGGGCCGGGTGGCGTGCGGCCAATCCCGCCCTCGGCATCCGCATCGAGGAGGAGCACATCGCCCGCGAGCTGGCGGCGATGCCTGCGGAGGAGTTCGCGCGGGAGCGGCTGGGCATCTGGTCCGATCCGGGCGCGGCTGACACGGCCCTGTCGATGCCGTCCTGGGAGGCGTGCGTCGACCTGTCGTCGAGCGCGCTCGACCCGGTCGCGATCGGCGTGGATGTCTCGCCTGATGGCGCGGGCGCGATCGCGGTCGCCGGGCAGCGGCAGGACGGCCTGCTCCATGTCGAGGTGCTGGACCATCAGCCGGGCACGTCCTGGGTGGTGGAGCGGGTCCAGGCGCTGGTGCGCCGCTGGTCCCCGTCGTGCGTCGTTCTCGATGTCGGCTCGCCTGCGGGCGCGCTGCTGCCGGACCTGGAGCGCGCGGGCGTCGTGGTGCGCAAGGTCGCGGGCCGGGAGATGGCTCAGGCGGCCGTCGCACTCGCGGCGCACATCGACCAGACGACGCTGCGGCATCGGCAGCAGCCGGACCTTGATGCGGCGGTCGCGGGTGCGCGTCGTCGCGTGGTGGGGGACCTGTGGGCCTTCGGCCGGCGTGGTTCGTTCGCTGACATCTCGCCGCTGGTGGCGGTCGCCCTGGCCTCGTGGGGCCACAGCCAGACCGCCGGTCGCGAGCCTTCGATCACTGACATTTGGAGCCTGGATGACGAAGTCGACGCATGACGCGCTGGTGCGCGCGTGGCGTGGGGCGTTCTCGCGCGAGCGGGTGACGTCCGCGCTGGAGCTGCTCGGCGCGGCCTCCATCGTCGCCGGGTGCTTCGTCCTGCTGGGCCTGGGCGCTGCGCTGCTGGCCGCTGGCGCCGCCCTGCTGCTGATCGGGTTCCTGGCATCGGGCGGTGAGCGATGAGCCTGATCCGTCGCGGCATTGAGACGCGCAGCGAGTACCCCGCGTTCAACGCGATGGTGAACCCGCTGAACCTGTACTACGGCCAGGTCAGCATGTCCTCCCTCGCGGGGGAGCGGGTCGACGAGGTCACCGCCCTTGGGGTCGCGTCGGTGCTGTCCTGCGTGGGCCTGCTGGCCGACTCCGTCGCGATGATGGACCTGATCGCCTACGACGAGGCGACCGGCGAGCGGGTGGACCTGCCGCAGGCGCTCACCGACCCCGACCCGCAGGAGTCGACCTCTTACGAGTTCAAGCACTCCACCATTGCGACGACCGCGATGCACGGCAACTCGTACACGTTCCTCTCGCGTGACCGTCGCGGCGAGGTGATCGGCCTGACGCCGCTGCACCCGTACCAGATGACCGTGCAGGCGTCAAAGAACTACACCGGGCGGGCGTACCTGCACCTCGGCAGGGAGATCCCGCGCGAGGACCTGCTCGTGATGCGGTGGTACACCCCGCCGCAGGCGCTCATCGGCATCTCGCCGCTGTCCATGCAGCGCACGATGATCGGGCTGGCGATGGCGATGGACCGCTACCTGGCGCAGTGGTACGCGAACGGCGCGACGCCGTCGAGCGTGCTGGAGACCGACCAGGGGCTGACGAAGGAGGCGATGATCTCGCTGCGCGAGCAGTGGGAGGCCTCCCAGCGCAAGGCCCGTCGGCCTGCCGTCCTGTCGAACGGCATCCGCTGGCGCCAGGTGCAGACCTCGGCGGTGGACATGGAGTTCAACGCGACCCGCGAGGCAGTCCTCGCCGAGGTCGCGCGCATCTTCCGCATCCCGATGTGGCTCATCGGGATGAAGGGCGACCCGTCGACCTATCAGAACGTCGAGCAGGCCTCGCTGGCGTTCCTGATCCACACGCTGCAGCCGTGGCTGACCCGCTTCGAGATCGCCCTGTCGTCGATCTTCCCCGGCCTGACGATCAAGTTCGACCCGTCGAGCCTGCTGCGGCTGGACTCGATGACGAAGGCGCGCGTGCAGACGATGCAGATATCGGCGGGCGTTCGCTCGCGAAACGAGGCCCGCGCCGACGACGGGTTGGCCCCGTACCCAGGCGGCGACGACTTCGTGACGGTGTTGCCGGGCTCCCCGGTCGGTCCCGATCAGGTCGTCGGCGTCGACCCGCTGCCGAACGATCCTCCGGTCGACAATGGCTAGGACGTACCGGCCGCCGAAGGGCGTGCAGGACGAGGCGCAGCGCGCGGTGCAGTGGATTGCCGACGGCAAGGCCGGCTCGGGCTTCACCGACGTCGGCCGCAAGCGCGCCGCCGACCTCGCCGCGGGCCGGGCGATCAGCGAGGAGACCGTCCTGCGCATGTACTCGTACCTGAGCAGGCACGAGGTCGACAAGCAGGGCCAGGGCTTCGGCCCCGGCGAGGAGGGCTACCCGTCGCCCGGCCGCGTCGCGTGGGCGGCGTGGGGCGGCGACCCAGGGCTTCGCTGGGCGACCGGCATCAGGGACCAGCTGAACGCAGCGGACGACCGCAGCGTCATGGAGGACAACATGATCGAGACCCGAGCACTGCCGCCTTCGTACCGGCCTGCGGCATCCGAGGACGTGCCGCTGTTCCGGCCGTCCTGCGCATCCTGCTGCTTCTTCACCCTCATGGTGGACGCAGCGGGCAACGCCGCCGGGACCTGCGCGAAGTGGGACGCGGGATGCGACCCGGAGGGCTACTGCGACGCCTGGAAGATCGAGGACGACGCGCTGCCGTCGTGGATGCAGGAGGACGACGAGGACGAGGTGATGGCCTACGGCGCGACGCCGGACGCGGAGACCCGCGCCGCCGCCGCCGACCAGCCGACCGCCGACGCGCTCGCCGCGATCCTCGAGGCCTCGTTCGCCCTGTACGCGCGCGCCCATGAGGCGCACTGGAACGTCAGCGGCTCCGACTTCGCCGAATACCACGCCCTGTTCGGCGAGATCTACGAGGACGTGCTCGGCAGCGTCGACCCGCTCGCGGAGAACATCCGCAAGCTCGGCTCCCTCGCCCCGGCCCTCGTCGTCGAGGCCCGCGACGCGACATCGGTGGAGCCCGCCGTCCTCGCCCAGGCGCTGCTCGACGACAACGAGGCCCTGATCGGCGCGATCCGCGCGGCGTTCGACATCGCAACGGCCGCCGGGCAGCAGGGCATTGCGAACTTCCTCGCCGAGCGGCAGGACATGCACCAGAAGTGGTCCTGGCAGCTGCGTGCCAGCCTCGGGGTCGCCGTCGTGACGGAGGCCCGCCGGTCGCTGATCCAGACGGCCGACAAGCGCACGTTCACCTCGGAGGTCCGGGCAGCGACGCACGAGGACGGCACCGTCCAGATGGTCGGATACGCCGCGATGTGGGACCGGGAGGCCGACGGGCTGCCGTTCCGCGAGGTGATCAAGCGCGGCGCGTTCGCCCAGTCCCTCTCGCGCGGCGATGACGTGTTCCTCCTGGTCAACCACGACACCGACGCCCTGCCGCTGGCCCGCCGGTCGGCCGGGACGCTGGACCTCGTCGAGGACGAGGTGGGCCTGCGCGTCGAGGCGACGCTGGACCCGTCGAACCCGCGCGCGGCCGAGCTGGCGTCCGCCCTGAGCCGTGGCGACGTCGACAAGATGTCGTTCGCCTTCTCGATCGCCGAGGACGGGACGACGAAGACGAAGGACGGCATTCGCGAACTGCGGAACCTGAACCTGTTCGAGGTGTCGGTCGTGACCTGGCCGGCCTACTCGGCGACGTCGGTCGGGATGCGCTCAGCGTCCGACGACCTCGCCGCCCGTTGGGCGTTCGCGCGTCTTCGCGCCGCTCGCCGCTAGCACTCCCTGAACCAACCCACCTGCCGCGCCATCACGGCCCCGCAGGCGGGTCGCACGTCCGCGCCTTCATGGCCCCGACGGCATCCACCCCAACAACGAAAGGAGCCCAGCATGAGCATGCTGGACGCACTCCGGGAGCAGCGCTCGGCGCTCGCCTCGGAGATCGATGCGCTCCTCGAAGGCGATGCCACTGCCGAGGCCGTGGAGTCCGTCGAGGATCGCGAGGCACAGATCAAGGCGCTCGACGAGCGCATCAGCAAGGTCGAGGCCGCCGAGGCCCGGTCGGCGCAGATCGCCGAGTCCCGGGCTGCCGCCGGCATCGGCCACGCGAAGGTCGTCAGTGAGCCGATGACCTACGCAGAGAACGGCGAGCGGTCATTCGTGCGCGACCTGATCAATGCGCAGACGCGCAACGATCCCGGCGCGTGGTCGTCGCTCAATCGTCACATGCAGGAGGTCGCGGTCGAGCGCCGCGATGTCTCGCGCACCGATGGCGGCATCGGCGAGTTCGTCCCGCCGCTGTGGCTGGTCGACCTGTACGCGCAGACTCTGCGCGCTGGTCGGACGACTGCGGATCGCCTGACGAAGATGGCGCTGCCGGCTGGCACCGACTCGATCAATATCCCGCGCATCACCACGGGTACCGATGTCGGAATCCAGTCTGCGGACAACGCGGCGACGACCACGACGGACATGGTGACCACCTCGGTCGCCGCGCCCGTGCGGACTATCAGCGGGTACGAGAACGTCAGCATCCAGCTGGTCGAGCAGTCCCCGCTGGCTGGCGGTCTGGATCGGATGATCTTCGCGGACCTGATGCAGGCGTATGACGCCAAGCTGAACGTCCAGGTGATCAACGGCGCCGGGACCGCTGGCGAGATGTACGGCCTGCTGAACACGACCGGGATCGGGACCGTGACCTACACGGCCGGCACTCCGACCGCCGCCGGGTTCGGCACCGCGTTCGCGCAGGGCCTGTCGCAGGTCGCGAAGAACCGGTTCAAGGGCGCGGAGGCGATCGTCCTGCACCCGTCGATCTGGTACGGCCTCGTCGGTCTGAGCGACTCGAACGGTCGCCCGATCGTGGTCCCGAACCAGAACGGTCCCTTCAATGCGTTCGCGGGCAACGACGCCCCCGGCGCTGCGCTGGGTCCGGTCGGGAACATCCTCGGCGTGCCCGCGTACCTCGACCCCGGCATTCCCACGGTGTCGAGCGCGCTGCCGGTCCTGGTCGCTTCCTTCTCCGACACGCTCCTGATGGAGTCGGGGATGCGGACGCGCGTCCTGCCGGACGTGCTGAGCGCGAACCTCACCGTGAGGTTCCAGCTGTACGCCTACTGCGCGATCGCCGCGCGGTACCCGTCGGGCATCGTCAAGCTCGTCGGCACCGGGTTCAACCCGGTCAGCGGCTACTGAGCCGAGCGAGGGCGGGGACTTCGGTCCCCGCCCTCACCCATGCCATGAGTACCTACCAGACCCCGGACGACGACCTGGCCGATGCCGAAGGCCAGCGACCCCGACCGGAGAACCGCCGCTCGGTCCCAGCGGCGCATACCCGAGACCGCCGGAAGGGGACCTCCACCGGCGAACCCGCCCGCCCCGGCGCCTAGGCAGCGCGACCCCTCGCGGGGCGGGCGGCCTCGGAGGTCCGCATGAAGATCGCAGCAACCTTTCACTCGAACAGCCCGCACGCCGCGACGGGGTACGGGCAGCAGACCCAGCAGCTCGTCTCCCGGATGCTCGCCGACGACCACAGGATCGCCCTGGTCAGCAACTACGGCCACGAGGGCGGCGTCTCGGAGTTCAACGGCACGACCGTGTTCCCTCGCGGATGGGACGCGTGGAACAACGACATGGTCGAGCCGACGTTCCTGGAGTGGCAGCGCCTGCACCCCGACCACGCGCACATGATCTTCACCCTGTTCGACGTGTGGGTCTACTCGGCTCCCGCGTTCGACAAGTTCCCGGTGGCGTCGTGGGTGCCGATCGACCACGCGCCAGCGCCGCCAGCGGTGAAGGCGTTCCTGTCCAAGCCCAACGTCACGCCGATCGCCATGTCGCAGTTCGGCGTGAAGATGCTCAGCGACGCCGGCATCGAGAGCGAGTACGTCCCGCACGCCATCGACACGTCGGTGTTCAAGCCGACCAAGCGGGTCCAGATCGGCGAGCAGGAGATGACGGGCCGGGAGGTCATGCGCGTCCCGGACGATGCGTTCGTCGTCGGGATGTTCGCGGCCAACAAGGGCATCCCGAGCCGCAAGGCATTCGGAGAGAACATCTTCGCCTTCTCGCTGTTCGCGCGCGACAAGCCGGACGCGGTGCTGTACCTGCACACGAATCGCGAGGGCCTCGGCGGCCTGGACCTCGATGCCGTGGTGAAGGCGTGCGCGCTGAAGCCGCATCAGGTGCGGTTCGTGCATCAGTGGGGCTACCGGCTCGGACTGGAGCCGAAGATCGTCGCGACGCTGATGAGCGCGTGCGATGTCGGCCTGCTGGCGTCGTGCGGGGAGGGCTTCGGCATCCCGGCGATCGAGCTGCAGGCCTGCGGGACCCGCGTCATCGTCAACGGGTTCTCCGCGCAGCCCGAGCTCGTCGGGGACGGCTGGATTACCGAGTGCCAGCCCCTGTGGGACGGTCCGCAGGGCGCCTGGTCGTCGATGCCGTCGATCGCCTCGATCGCCGCCCGGCTGGAGCAGGCCTACGCGCGCGGCCAGGGGCGGTCGTCGAAGGCCGTCAAGTTCGTCGAGAAGAACTACGACGCCGACAAGGTCTACCGGGAGCAGTGGCGCCCGGTCCTGGAGCGCCTCGCCGCGAAGGCGAGCCGCACCGGCGCAGTCGACCCGGCCCCGTCCGGCTTCGACAACGGCAAGCGCACCGACCCGGCGCTCACCATCTACATACCGACCAAGGGCCGACCGGAACTGGCGGCCCTGCTGGATTCTCTGGCCCCGCAGTTGACCCCCGACGTCGAGGTCATCGTCTCGGACAACACGGGGGAGGCCGCGAGGCCGGTGCGCGAGCGGCTGGCGAACGCGCCGTGCCGCGTCGACTACTCGCGGCGGTCGTCCGACATCGGCGGCGACGCGAACATCGTCCGAGGCTTCGGGCAGGGCATCGCGCCGTGGGTCTGGATGATCGGCGACGACGACGTGATCGCCGAGGACGGCATTGCACGCGTCCTAGACGCCTTGCGGGATCTGGTGTCATCCAATGCCGACCGGCTGATCCTGTTGAGCAAATCGGTACCCAAATCGGCGGCGGGAGCCGCCGGGACCCTGGCGGACCTGGCACGGATCGACCCCGCGCTGCCGATCGCGGCGACCCTGATCACCGCGAACGTGGTGCGCCGCGCGGCCTGCGACCCGGCCCTTGGCCTTGCCCGGCTGGACTCCAAGTACGGCCACGCTTTCGCCTGGCCGACCGGCTCCGTCCGCGTCCTGCCCGAGCCCGTCATCGAGCAAGTCGGCTACGCGCACGCCGGTGAGGGCATCCCCGACGGCTGGGACGGCCAGTCCGTGAAGGCCGAGTACCTGCAGCACGCCGGCATCGAGCCCGGCCCCGATTCATTCCGTTGGAACTACATGAGCGCGGAGGCGACATGAGCTACGCGACCCTGTCGCAGCTGAAGGCTGCCCTGCGCGTCCCGTCGTCGGACACGGTCGACGACTCCACCCTCCAGCTGGCCCTCGACGCGGCGAGCGAGGCGATCATCGTCCACTGCGGCCGGACGTTCGGCACGGCTGCGACCGACACGTCGCGAGTATTCGCCGCAGGCAAGACGGACGTCGTCGAGGTCGATGACCTGTCGAGCATCACGGCGGTCTACTTCTCCGACGACGGTTCGACGTGGAACATCACCACCGACTACCAGGCCGAGCCGCTGAACGGGATCAGCGACGGGATCGCGTTCCCGACCACGCGCCTGCGGACCACGAACGCCTTCACCTGGCCGGTGCGCGGCGGGCTGCAGACCGTCAAGGTGACGGGCAAGTTCGCGTTCGGCTCGATCCCGACGTCGGTCAAGCAGGCCGAGATCATGCAGGCGATCCGCTGGTTCAAGCGGCCTGACGCTCCGTTCGGCGTCACGTTCGGCGAGATGGGCGGCCTGCGCGTGTCCCGCGTCGACCCCGACATCGCCTCGATGCTCGAGCCCTACACGCGGCCGAGGATGGCGCTGTGACCCTGGCGGCGATCCGCCAGGGGATCGCGGCGAACCTGTCGACGATCAGCGGCCTGCGCACGTCCTGGTTCGTGCCCGACAACCCGAGCCCGCCGATCGCGATCGTCGTGCCGGAGCGCGTCGACTACGACGTCTCGTTCGCACGCGGGTCAGACACCTACGCCCTGAACGTCCTCATCATCGGCGGCCGTATCAACGAGCGCACCGCCCAGTCCAGCCTGGACGCCTTCCTTGACTCGACCGGCACCTCCTCGGTGAAGACCGCGATCGAGTCAGACAAGACCCTCGGAGGAGCCGCGCACTCCTGCCGAGTAACCGACTGGTCGGGCTACGGCCCGCTGGCCATCGGAGACGCGCAGTACCTCACCGTGACCTTCCGGGTCACGGTCAACGCCATCTAGAAGGAGAAGCATCATGGCCGTCCTCTACGCGCAGGACTACAAGATCACGATCGGCGGCGTGAACTTGTCCGACCACATCACCGCCGTGACCCTGGAGGTGTCGACGGACGACATCGAGACCACGGCCTTCGGGTCGGCTGCCCGCACCCGCATCGGCGGGCTGAAGGACGGCCAGGTGTCGATCGACTTCAACCACGACTACGCGGCCGCATCCGTCGAGGCGACCCTCTACCCGCTGCTCGGCACGATCGCGACCGTCGTGATGACGCCGACCTCCGGCACCGTCACCGCGACGAACCCGTCCTACACGGTCGCGTGCCTGGTCAACCAGCACAGCCCGATCGCGGCGCAGATCGGCGACCTGTCGACGTTCTCGGTTACCTGGCCGACGAGCGGCACCGTCACCAAGGGCACCGTCTAGCCCTTGCTGCCTACCAAGGAGGTCCCAGCATGATGCGCGTCCCGATCACCGTGGAGTACCACGACGGCCGGCGGGAGGGGTTCTTCACCTCTCCCGCCGATGCCGTCGCGTTCGAGCGGCACTACGACAAGCCCGTCACCGCGATCGGCAGCGGCAGGGTCGAGTACTTCTGGTGGATCGCGTGGCACTCGCTCACGCGGCTGAAGCGCACAGACCTGCCGTTCGAGGACTGGCTCGACGCCGTTGATCGGGTCAGCGAGGACACCGACGAGGAGGCCGACGTCCTCCCTTTGGACCTCGAAGCGCCCACTGGGTCATCGTCCACCTCGCCTACGAGTTCCACCTAGCGCCCGACGTCGTCGAGGCCCAGTCGCCTCGGATGCTCGCGACCATGCAGCGGTACCTCACCTGGCGTGCCGGGGAGATGGCGAAGAAGCGGAGGAAGTGATGCCGGTACAGATGAACGTGCGGCTCACCGGCTTTGGCCGCGCTTTGCGTGCCATCGAGCTCTCCGACGAGATCGCCTACAAGGAGATCGTCAAGGCAATGCGCTCGGCGGCGCAGGACGTGGCGCGTGAAGCGCAGTCGCTGCTGCCAGACCAGCCCGTCAGCGGCTGGGGGTCGCCGTCGATCTGGGACGGCAGGAACCTTGGGTACAACCTCTCAACCGCCAAGTCGAGACTGAGGACGCGCCAGGCGAAGTTCAACAAGAAGGGCATCGGCTCACTCGGCTATGCGATGCAGGTGGTCGAAGGCGATCCGGGCGCTGCCGCCTGGATGGTCATCGGCAGCGGTCAGCGCGTGAAAACTCCGCAGGGAGCGACTCTCGTCCAGGCGATCAACGACAGGTACGGCACTTCTCGCTGGAAGTACGGCGGCCAAGGCCCGCGCGCCATCGTTGAGGCGTACTACTCCGCACGTCCCGCTGGGTTCGAGGAAGAGATCGCCAGGATGATCGAGCACGCGCTGATGAAGGCAGGGCTTGACTGATGGCTGCCAAGGCAACAGTCGTTGGCGACTACAAGAGCGGCAACCTCAGGCAGGCCGGCAAGGACCTGAACTACATCGAGGCGCAGGCGAAGGGCTTCTCCAAGTCCTTCATGGCCGGCTTCGCAGGCGTGGGCGCAAGCATCGGCGGCCTGGTCGCGCTGCAGTCCGTCGTCACGTTCTTCAAGGACTCCGCGCAGGCAGCGATGGACGATCAGAAGTCCATGGTCGCCCTCGCGCAGGCGATGGACAACGTCGGCCTGTCCGCGCAGAACGCCAAGGCCGAAGGCCTCATCGAGTCCATGATGCTGCAGACCGGCATCGCGGACGACAAGCTCAGGCCCGCGTTCCAGAAGCTCGTCACCGCCACGCAGGACGTCGGCAAGGCCCAAGGCCTGCTGCAGACGGCCCTCGACCTGTCGGCTGCAGGTTACGGCGACCTGGAGTCGGCCTCAAAGGCGCTCAGTGCTGCAGCTATGGGCAACTTCACCGCACTGCAGCGGCTGAAGGTCCCGATCGACGCGAACATCATCAAGACCAAGGACTTCCAGGGCGCCATCGAGGCACTCAACGGCGTCGTTGGCGGACAGGCGGCGGCGGCCGCGCAGACCTACGCCGGCCAGATGGAGCGGATAAAGGTCGCGGTAGGCGAGGCGCAGGAGGCCATCGGATACGCGCTGCTGCGGGCAATGGATGACCTGATCGGCAAGATGGGCGGCACCGGTGGCCTCCAGGGGGCCATCATGCAGGCGGGCGACTCCATCGCATCGATGATCGATCAGGTCGCGCTGGCTGGCCGGGCAGTCGACGACCTCGGCAGGGAACTGCTGAACATCTCGACCGGGGGACTCGTCAAGGTTGACGACAGCACCAGCCTTGTCAATGAGGGCCTGAAGGCCATGTTTGACAGCACCCTGGCACTGCTCATGGGCCCCCTTCCTCCCTTCATACAGTTCCTCAAGGACATGGGCTGGTACTCGGATGATGCGGCTGCCAGCGCGAACGACCTGGCCCTCGCGAACGAGCACGGCGCGCGCGCGTCCATGCAGGCCGCGAAGGGTCTCAGCGGTCTCGGGGATGACACGGAGGACGCCGGGGCGAAGGCCTGGGAGGCTGCCAAGGGCTACTACGCCTTCTACTCGACCCTGGCACAGGGCGCGCAGCTGCAGCGGGACCTGGCCAACACGTCCGGCAGCGTCATTGGCGCGATCCAGGAGGGCTTCAGCGGCAAGTGGCTGAAGGGCCCAGGCGAGTTCGTCAAGCAGTACGGCGAGGCGAAGAAGGCAGCCGACGGGCTCGGGTCGAGTGCCGGGGGAGCGGCCAGCGAGGTCGACAAGCTGACGAATGCGCAGCAGAGGGCGGCTGACGAGGCAAAGCAGTTCGAGTCGAACGTGCAGGCCCTGTCGACGTCCCTACAGGGCCTCATTGAGGAGGTGTCCGGCGCGACCGCGCAGGCAGGCAAGGCGACGTTCGACGGCATCAACAAGCAGATCGACGCCTTCAAGTCCGCGTTCGAGGAGGCGAAGTCGTTCGCGCAGGGCATCGTGTCGTCGTTCATGGGCGAGCTGGACCTGGGCGCTGCACTGGACCAGGCGAAGTCCGCCGGCACGTCGATCGTGGAGGAGTTCGCCAAGCAGGGCGAGAAGGCGGCTGAGTTCGGCCGCCGGATGAAGGAGCTGCTGGCAGCGGGCCTGTCGAAGTCCGCGATGCAGGACATCATGGGACTGGGCTTCGAGCGCGGCCTGGACGTGATGAAGTCCCTGCAGGATGGCAACGTCGCGCAGAACATCGCCGGCATCAACGACGTCTACAACTCAGTGGCCACGATGGCCAATAGCGTCGCGGACCAGGCGCGCGCCGTGTTCTACGACGCCGGGCTCAGCCTGATCCTGACCACGCTGCGCGGCATGATGGACGAGCTGCTGCCGGCTGGGAAGACCCGCAGGGCCCTGATGGGCATGATGGACGACCTGGCGGCGTCGATGAATCGCACGGCGACGATCACGATCGCCACGGTCTACACGGGCTCGGCTGGCGGGTCGAACGCGACGCCGGAGATCCTGACGTCGACGCCGATCCCCGAGCCTGTTCCCGATGCCGGCAACTTCTACGGCGGCATCCGCACGTTCGCCGAGGGCGGCATCGCCACGGCTCCGACCCTGGGCATCTTCGGCGAGGCCGGGCCTGAGGCGCTGATCCCGCTCGACCGCATGGGCAGTGTCTCCGGCGGCGGCAACACCTACAACATCACCGTGCAGGCTGGGGTCGGTGACCCGCGCGCGATCGGCAAGACCGTCGTGGAGGCCATCACCCTGTTCGAGCGGTCGTCCGGCCCCGTGTTCGCGAGGGCCTGATGCCCGTCCAGGTCCAGATCGCCTTCAACCTGTCGGCGAACGCTGTCGGGAACTACCTCACCCTTGACGACACGACGAAGGGCAAGCTGAACGACGCGACGTACCCGCTCGCGGGCGACGTCCTGGTCGACGTGACCTCCACGGTGCGGGACATCTCGGTGCGCCGTGGCCGCAGCCGCACGCTGGAGAAGTTCACCGCTGGCCTGGCGCAGGTGACGCTCGACAACCGGTCGCGCCTGTACGACCCGACCTACACGGCGGGCCTGTACTACGGCTCGATCGTTCCGCGCAAGCAGGTGCGGATCAGCCGCGACGGCCGTGCGATCTACTCCGGGAACGTGGAGTCGTGGTCGTGGGACTACGACATCGGCGGCGACGCGGTCGCGGACGTGCAGGCGGTCGATGGGTTCGCGGCCCTCGCCCAGGCGGACATGCAGGCGGGCACCGCGGTCGGGTCGACACCTGGCGCGCGCATCGGCACCGCCCTGAACTACGCGGGCTGGCCTGCCGCGAGCCGAGCGCTGTCGGCAGGGAACGCGACCCTGGACTCCGACGTCGTCGGCGACGGGGTCAACGTCCTGGCGTACATCCAGAAGGTCGAGCAGTCGGAGCCCGGCGCGTTCTTCATCAGCAAGAACGGCCTGGCGACGTTCCTGTCCCGCGGGCAACTGCAGGACCCGACGTCGTCGGGCGCGGTATTCGGCGGCACTGCGGGCATCCCGTTCGTCGAGTACAAGGCAGCGTCCCTGACCGACGAGATGAAGAACACCGTCGCGGTGACGTACACCGCCGGGTCAGTGACCGGCGGAACGGCGACCGCGACGGACACCGCCTCGCTGCAGGCCTACGGCCAGATCGACTACACGCTCGACACGGTGCTGTCGGGAGGGCTGCAGGCGCAGCGCCTGGCCGACTGGCTCGTCTCCAGCTACAAGGACCCCAAGTACCGCATCGACTCGATCACGGTCCTGATGGAGTCGATCAGCAGCGCGCAGCAGCTCCAGGTGCTCGACATCGAGCTCGGCGACGTCGTCACCGTGACGGTGTCGCTGCCGAACGTGGCGAGCGTCGGGACGCCGGTCACGCAACTGCTCACCGTCGACCAGGTGGAGCACAAGATCGAGCCGGATCAGCATTACGTCACGTTCACGATGAGCGAGGCGACGACGGGATTCGTCCTCGACGACGCGACGTTCGGCGTCCTGAACATCAGCATGCTCGGCTTCTAGGAGGAGCGTTGGCTATCAAGAACAGTTGGGCGAGCGGCGAGGTGCTGCTCGCAGCTGACCTCACGGACACGTTCAAGGGCGTGTTCGTCAACGCCCAGACGGCGACGTCGTACACCTTCGGCACCGCTGACGGGTTCGTCACCCTGTCGAACGCTTCCGGCGGGACGGCGACGATCCCGACGAACGCGACCGCGCCGTTCAACACTGGCGCCGTCATCGGCGTGATGAACGCCGGCACCGTTGGGTCGTTCACGATCGGCACCGCGGCGGGCGTGACGTTGAACGCGCTGAGCGGCACGACGTCGCTCGCGCCGCTGGAGTCCGCGACGCTGGTGAAGCTGGGGACGAATACTTGGCAGTTGGCGAAGGGTGGTGGTCTCCCAAAAGCGGTATATAGCTCGTCGACCGGCGCGCCAGCGACGGTGACGAGCGGGTCGACCACGGCCTACGTGTTCAAGGCATCCGGCTCGATCACGTTCAGCGCGTCCGGCAGCGTCGAGATCCTCATCGTCGCCGGCGGCGGCTCGGGCGGCACTCGTTCTAACGGCTACTGCGGCGGCGGCGGCGGCGGTGGCGTGCTGTACGTGCAGCAGGCCTACGTGGTCGCGGGGTCGGCGCTGACGGTCACCGTCGGGGCAGGCGGCAGCGCGCCGGGAACCAGTAATTCTGGATCGGGCAATGGCTCAGCGAGCCAGATGGGCGCCTACTACGCGGTCGGTGGGGGCGGCGGTGGCGGCGGATTTTCGGGCGAGATGAGTCCATTCGTCGGGGGGTCAGGCGGCGGCGGGCTGGCGGGCACATCAGGTGCCACGAATGGCGCGGTCGGCGTCGGCGGCCAGGGCAACACGGGCGGCAACGGCGTGGGGACAACGGCGGGCGGTGGCGGCGGGGGCGGCGGCGCTGTCGGGTCCAACGGCTTCAGTACAACCGGCGGGGCGGGCGGCAACGGCACCACGTCGACCATCCTGTCCACGACTGACGCATCCGCGCAGTCGGTCGGCCAGGTCAGCGGCGGGCTCGTCTACTACGGCGGCGGTGGCGGCGGAGCCGGATCGACTGCGAACGGCGCTGGAGGGCTCGGCGGCGGAGCCGGTACGACCACGGCCAATGCCACCGCGAACACGGGCGGCGGCGGCCGCGGCGGCCCGTGGGCAGCAGGTGGCGCCGGAGGGTCCGGCGTCGTGATCGTGAAGGTGGGCTAGCGATGCCGTATTTCGCCCTCGTCAATAACAGCGTCGTGCAGAGGGTCGAGCGAGTCGACCGGTCGGTGATGCTCGACCCCGACGGGAACGAGTCCGAGGCACTGGGGCAGGCGTTCCTCGCGGGCCTGTATCCGGGGACCGACCCGACCGAGTTCGTCCTCACCCACTACCCGGTCGGGCAGCCGACCCCGTATCCGCGCGGCAAGTACGCCGGGATCGGGGACACCTGGACCGGCACGGAGTTCGTCAGCCCGCAGACAGAGGAGCCGACGCCATGACCATCGACAACCCAGCCCAGGTCCTGACCCTGCTGAGCATCGGGACCGTGATCCTCGGCGCGCTGTTCTGGATCATCGACTCCCGGCTCGGCAAGGTCATGCGCGAGTTCCAGCCGAACGGCGGCGCATCCGTGCGCGACGCGCTGGACCGCATCGAGCGCAAGGTCGACGCCGTCGAGGTCAAGGTGGCGAACCACATCGACTGGCACATGAACCAGAAAGGGGCATGACATGCACCTGACCGGCGACTTCTGGCGCTCCGCGGGGGAGCGCGCCATACGCGCTGCTGCATCGGCCATGCTCGCCCTCGTCGGCACCGGGATGCTCGACATCCTGAAGGTCGACTGGGCGGGGCTGCTGTCCGTTGGCGTCGGCGCGGCGTTCGTGTCGTTCCTCACGTCGATCGCTGCGAGCGAGGTCGGCGACAAGGGCACGACCTCGCTGATCAGCGGCGGCAAGTGATGAGCGTCCTGAACGAGGACGCGACGCTCCTCGACGGCACCGGGCCGTTCGCCGACATCCCCGAGCCTGAGCCGCGGATGATCTGGCTGCCGCCCAAGCGCGGCTACCTGACGCGCACCGTCGACGAGGCGATCGCGTGGGCGTGGGGACAGGCGAAGGACCCGAGCCAGGACTGGACCGGGCTGTGCCAATCCTTCTGCCGCCAGTCCTACGGGGTCGGGGCGTGGGCTCCGTCGGCCGTCAAGGCCTGGGGCCGCATCCCGAAGGCGAAGCGCACCGAGGGCGGGAAGCCCGAGGACGCGCCACGCGGAGCCCTGCTCTATTACGCGGGCGGGCAGTACGGGCATGTGGCGCTGGCGATCGGCAAGAAGACCAACCGCTCCTGCCTGTCGAACGACTACACGGAGCGCGGCAGGATCGGCCGCGCGCCCCGCACCTTCCCGAGGTGGGGCGTCCGCTACCTGGGCTGGTCCGCCTGGACGCCGTTCGGAAGCATGAAACTGGACTAGACGCGGCACAATACGAAGCGCCCCCGAGAGCACTCATCGCTCTCGGGGGCGCTTTTCGTCGTCTCAGCCCTTGAAGCCCTCGACCTCGACCCGCAGGCCCAGCTCCTCGAACTGCGCGCGCAGCGTCTTGAACTTCCCGAGCCTGGTCCGCAGGGTGGCGAACGGGACCTCGGACTTCGGCTTGGTCAGGGTGAAGACGACGACCTTCTTGGCC
>JAFMFD010000131.1 GCA_017856385.1 Actinomycetota bacterium | reverse complement strand
CGAGGAGGTCGTCCGCAGGCCTCAGGTCGGTCTTCGTGATGACGAGGAGCGGTGCGATGCCGGCGTCGAGGGCGGCGACCACCGCGCGGTCGATCAGCCCGGTACGCGGCTCGGGGTCCGTCGTGGCGGTGACGATGGCGAGCTGGGTGGCGTTGGCGATGATTACGCGCTCCACCGGATCGGTGTCATCGGCCGTCCGGCGCAGGGTCGAAGTGCGATCGCGTCGTCGGACGATGCGTGCCTGGGTGTCGACGTCGCCGGAGATGTCGCCCACGACCTCGACGCGATCGCCCACCACGATCCCCTTGCGGCCGAGCTCGCGCGCCTTCACCGCGTAGAGGTCGACGCCGTCGTCCCGCTCGAGGGTGAAGCGCCCGCGGTCGACGGCCATGACCGTGGCGCCCGATGCGTCGCTGTGGGCCGGGCGCTCCTTGGATCGGGGCCGCGCCTTGTGCCGCCCTGGCCGGACGCGGACGTCGTCCTCGTCGAGGTGCCGGTGCCGGTGCTGGCGCGTCACGCGGACGCACTCCCGTGGAGCATCTCGGCCCACATGCGCGGAAAGCCGGGGAGCGTCTTCCCGGTCGTCGCGATGTCCTCGACCTCGACACCCGCCACGGCAAGGCCGAGGAGTGCACCTGCGGTCGCCATGCGGTGGTCGTCGTAGGTCTGGAACACGCCCCCGTGCAGCCGTCGCGGCGTGATCAGCAGGCCGTCGGAGGTCTCCTGCGCGTCCCCGCCGAGTCCGTTGATCTGCGCGGTCAGGGCTGCGAGCCGGTCCGTCTCATGGCCGCGCAGGTGCGCGATGCCGCGCAGCGTGGTGGGGGAGTCCGCCAGGGCGGCGACCGCCGCGATCGTGGGCGCCAGCTCGCCTGCGTCGGCGAGGTCGAGGTCGATCCCGTGTATTCCCGATCCGCCGGAGACGGTCAGGCCGGTCGCGTCATGCTCGACAGTCGCGCCCATCGCCTGCCAGATCCCCCGGAGGAGGTCGCCGGGCTGCGTCGTCTGCGAGGGCCAGTCGCGCACGGTGACGGTGCCGCCGGTGATGAGCGCCGCGGCGAGGAAGGGAGCGGCGTTGGACAGGTCCGGCTCGATAGTGCGGTCGACCGCGCGGACCTCCTGCGGGTCCACGTGCCAGACGGCGGCGCCGTCACGTCGCACGACGACGCCGTGGTCGGCGAGCATGGCGATGGTCATGTCGATGTGCGGCATGCTCGGGATCGGGTCGCCGACGTGGTGGATCGTCACCCCGGCGTTGAAGCGTGCTGCGCTGAGGAGCAGGCCGGAGATGAACTGGCTCGACTTCGACGCATCAACGAATGCCTCGCCGCCCGTCACTTCCCCGGTGGCGTGCACGGTGAAGGGCAGGCGGCCCGTGCCGCGGTCGTCGATGCTCGCGCCGAGGTCCTTCAGTGACTCGATGACCGTGGCCATGGGACGCCGTCGTGCATGGTCATCGCCGTCGAAGGCGATGTCACCGTGCGCGAGTACGGCGACGGGCGGCAGGAACCGCATCACGGTGCCCGCGAGCCCTACGTCTACCGCGGCCGGACCGCGCAGGAAGTGCGGCGTGACATCGACGGAGAGGTTGCCCACCTCATCGCGGACCACCGGCTCGATCTCGACCCCGAGCGCTCGCAGGCCGTCGGCCATGAGAGCGGTGTCGCGTGCGTCGAGCAGGCCGGTGATCCGACTGGGGCCGTCGGCGAGCGCCGCCAGCACCAGGGCGCGGTTGCTCGCCGACTTCGAGCCGGGGACCGACACGACCGCCCGCACCGGATGATCCGCGGTCGGTGCGGGCCACAGCTCGGTGCTCATCTGCGCAACAGTAATGCTCCTGCCACGCCGGCGATCACCACGAGACCGACCCCAGCGATGATCACGATCGGCACCCAGGGCTCGGTATGGGACTCAGCGCCGTCCGCGTCGGCCGACGCCGCTGCAGACTCACCGCTCATTCCCGCGGCCACGGCACCGACCGAGTAGGCGAACTCGCCCTCGACGGTGTGGCCGTCTTCGGAGACGACGCGGTAGGCGACCGAGTAGCCGCCATCCGGAGCAGCAGGGTCGACCGGCACGGAGAGCGTGGGGCCGTCGACGACGGGCGGGCCGGTCGTGATATCGGTGTCCGCGGCTCCGCGCACCACGATGGCCGCGCCAGCCGTGAGCAACGGGGAGTCGAAGGTGATCACGACCTCGGTGGGAGCCTCGGCGACCACCGCGTCTGATGCAGGACTGGAGTCCAGTCCCGAGGCGTGGGCATAGGCAGGGGCGGCAGGGAGCAGGGGCAGGACGGCTAGCGAGATGAGTGCGACGCCGGCGAGCAGGGTGGGACGGGTCTTCACGGTTTCCTCCAGGATGACGCGGTCAGGCGTCGGGTGACAGGGACGGGGCGCGTCCCCTCACCGAAGGAGCGCGCGGATCAGCAGGTGCAGGCCGATCCGCGCGGTGGCCCGCGGAGCACGAGGACGTGGCGGATGCCGGCGAGCGTGCGTCGAGCGCATGCGGAGACGTGCCGCGGCGAGTGCGCGGGAGCGTGCGGTGCGCCGGGCACCGGCAGCGATGCCCCGACCGTGGCCCGCAGGTACGCCGACCAGGCGGCGGCAATCCCCTCGGCACGCACGAGCACGGCGGCCGCGACCAGAGAGGCGAGCACATGGGCGACGACCATCGTGGTGCCGTCGATCGCCGTCGACGTGTGCCCGTGCCCGGACGTGAACGTGAGCACGAGGTGCAGCAGCGCCTCGCCACCCAGCAGCACGGTGATGGCCCGGCGCCAGGACAGCGGCCTCCTGGTCGTCGCCACGGCCAGGGCCGTGGACAGCACAGTCGCCGCGAGGAGGCCGGCGAGCGTCACGGCCCCGTTCCCGGCGCTGTGGCCGGCGAGAGTGAGCACCAGGAGGGTTGAGGCCACGAGTGCCGCGCGCGTGCGGTGCAGCGAGCGGCCGGGAGTCACGTCGGCAGTCTAGGGCGGCATCCCGCCGATTCGGGCACGGTGGCGTGGCAGGGTGGGCGCATGTGCGGCAGGTATGCGGCGGCCAAGGACACCGCGGCCCTGGCGGTGGAGTTCGAGGCGGTGTCCGCTTCCGACGTCGATCTGCCCCCCGACTACAACGTCGCGCCGACCAAGCGGGTGCGGCTCGTGGTCGACCGCGATCTCGAGGGCGTGCGGTCCCGGACGATCGAGGTGGGGCGCTGGGGCCTCATCCCGTCCTGGGCCAAGGACCCCTCGATGGGCAGTCGTCTCATCAACGCGCGCGCGGAGACCGTCGCGACGAAGCCGGCCTTCCGGGGGGCCTTCGCGCGTCGACGCTGCCTGGTGCCCGCGGACGGCTACTACGAGTGGTACACCCCCACCGACCCGGCGGCTCCGGTGGGCCGGGCCGGGCGCCCGCTGAAGCAGCCCTTCTACATCCACCCGTCGGACGGCTCCTCACTGGCCATGGCCGGGCTGTACGAGTGGTGGCGCGATCCGCAGGTCGCGGAGGCCGACCCGGAGGCCTGGCGGCTGACGTGCACGATCATCACCACCGATGCGACCGATGACGTGGGCCGCATCCACGACCGCATGCCCATGACCATCGACCACTCGCAGTGGTCGGCCTGGCTGGATCCGACGGTGGGGGCCGATGCCGCTGCTGCCCTCCTCGTGCCCGCGGCCACGGGGCGGCTTGATGCGTATCCGGTGTCGACGCGCGTGAACAGCGTGCGCAACAACGGCCCCGAACTCCTGGAGCCGGTGGCCGCCGACTGAGGGAGTGCCGGGGCGGGGGGACGCAGGCGGGGAATGCACCTGCCGGACGCGGCGTTGCACCGGCCGTGCTCGCCCATCCGGTGCTCGACGGCCCACCGCTGCCGCGGCTGCTTGGCGGACTAGGCTCGGCCGCGATGTCTGAAGCCCCCGCGAGCGCCTCCACGGAGTCCGCCGAGCAGCGAGCCGCTCGCTTCGAGCGAGATGCACTGCAGTACCTGGACCCGCTCTACGGCGCCGCCCTGCGCATGACTCGCAACCCGGCCGACGCCGAGGACCTCG
>JAFMFD010000049.1 GCA_017856385.1 Actinomycetota bacterium | reverse complement strand
GCAAGGGCATCACCGACCCGCTCTTCATCGACCCGCGACGGCTCAGGTACGACGCTCCGTGACCGTGGTGCCCGGCTCCGCCACGGGGCTGGCGCGACGGACTTTGGGGTGAGTGACGGGACTTGAACCCGCGACCACCTGAACCACAATCAGGTGCTCTACCAGCTGAGCTACACCCACCATGACCCCGGTGGTCGCCCACCGTGGCCCCCTTGCGGGAGCCTCATGGTAGCGAAGGGTGCTTGGGCCGCGGACTGCGGCTGGGACCGTCGGGCCGCAGCCGTCGTCGGCAGAAATCTGCTAATCTGCCCTAGTGCGGACGACCCTCAACATCGACGATGACCTGTACCGGCAGGTGAAGGCCACGGCGGCCCTGCGCGGCTGCTCGGTGACCTCGCTGGTCGAGGAGTCGCTGCGCCAGGCAATTGCGCAGCGTGTGCGGCAGCCCTCACCCCGCCCCATCAGGGTGCTGCCGGAGTCCGGCGGCGTCCTGCCGGGGGTTGACCTCACCGACAGCCGTGCCCTTCGCGATGTGATGGAGGCCGGTCAGGACGTCGATGCTCTGCGTTGATGTCAACGTGCTCGTGATGGCCTTTCGCTCCGATGTCGATCAGCATCGGGCAGCGCATGACTGGCTGGATGCCGCACAGTCCGGTGACGAGCCGGCATGCGTCCTCACCGAGGTCGCTGCGGCGACCGTTCGGGTGCTGACCAACCCGCGCATCTGGGCGACGCCGAGTCGCGGTGAGGATGTGCTGGCAGCGATCGACGACCTGTGCGCAGGACCTGCCTTCAGCCTCGTCGACGCACCGCCGAGCCGGTGGCCCCGATTCGCCTCGCTCGTGACCTCGATGGGACTGCGCGGGAATGACATTCCCGACGCCCTGCTGGCGGCGTCGTCGCTGGAGATGGATGCCGTGCTGGTGACCTTCGACCGAGGCTTCCTGCGCTTCCCGGAACTGCGCGTCGAGCTGGTCTGACGGTCAGGCGGGCGGCGCGTCCTGCGCCGCGGTGACACCGTGGTTCGCGCCGATCGCCTTCGCGGTGTCGGTGTCGGGCCCGGGATGGGGCACGAACACCGCGTCGCGGTAGTAGCGCAGCTCGGCGATCGAGTCGCGGATGTCGCCGAGGGCGCGATGGTTGCCCCTCTTCTCCGGGGTCGCGAAGAACACCCGCGGGTACCACCGCTTGGTGAGCTCCTTCACGCTCGAGACGTCGACGAGCCGGTAGTGGAGGTGGCCGTCGAGCTCGGGCATGTAGCGGGCGAGGAACCCGCGATCGACGTAGACACTGGACCCGGCGAGCGGTGCCTTGCGCGCCTCGGGCACGTGGCCGCGCACGTACGCGAGCACCTGCGCCTGCGCCTCGTCCACCGTGATGCCGTCGGGGATCTCGGCGAGCAGGCCGGACTCGGTGTGCATCCGGACGACGACGTCATCCATCGCTGCCAGGGGGGCGTCGGACGGGCGGACCACCAGGGTGATGCCCTCGTCGAGCTCGTTGAGCTCACCGTCCGTGACGATGCAGGCGATCTCGCAGATCTCGTCGCGCTCAGGGACCAGACCCGTCATCTCCAGGTCGATCCACACGAGCCGATCGTTGCCGTTCGCCATGCCGTCCACCCTAGGGGAGGCGCGGGTGAGGGAGGATGGCGGTGGAGTGGGGGATCAGGTCCGGGGCGTCGCGACCCAGCGCACGATGTCGGCCTCGGTGACAATGCCCACGAGGCCGCCCTCATCGTCGAGCACGGGCACGGCCTCGACATGGTTCGCGCTCATGACGTCGGCCGCGTGCGCGGGAGAGTCGTCCGGCGCGACGAACACCCACGGCACCTGCGCCATGACGTCGGCGACCTTCCTGCGTCCGAGGTGCTCGGCGGTCGCGGGGACGTCGACGAGGATGTTGCGGTCGCTCAGCACGCCCACGACGCCGCGGCCGCCGTCGAGCACCACCAGATGACGTCGGCCTGACGAGAACAGCACCTGCCACGCCTCCCACAGCGATGCGCTCGTCTCCACGGTCAGCACCTGCCGAGACATGACGTCGCCGACCACGGCCGCGCGGGCCGAGGGTGCCGGGATGCTCATGCGGCATCCCTCTCGTCCGGAGCGGGGGGAACGACGACGACGGGCACCGCGACCTTGTGGAGGACCCCGTTGCTCACCGAGCCGAGCAGGGCCCCGACGGTCGGGCCGTGGCCGTGCGTGCCCACCACCACCATCGCTGCGTCGGCACCGGCCTCGACCAGGGCTTGGACCGCGGGGGAGCGCACGAGGCGCTCGACGACGTCGACGTCGGGGTACTCCTCCCGCAGGCCCGCGAGCGCCTCCGCGGTGAGGCGCACCTCCTCATCGGCCACGTCGGCGAGCGGCACGGGCACGGGCGCATTCGGGACGATGAGCAGGTCGTAGGCGGGCACGTCCCACGCGTGCACGGCCTCGACCGACCAGCCGCGCCGACTCGCCTCGTCGAACGCGAAACGCAGCGCCGACTCGGCCGCGGGCCGGCCGTCGATGCCCACGACGATCCGCGATGCACCCTCGTCGGGCAGGCGGCGGATGACGGCGACGGGGCACAGCGAGTGGGCGGCGACCTGAGCACCCACCGAGCCCAGCAGCAGCCCCCGGAACCCGCCGTGGCCGCGCGACCCGAGGACAACGAGCTCAGCCTCCTCGGAGGCCGCCAGGAGGACCGTGCTGGGGGAGCCGACCTCCACGACCGCCGTGACCTCGGTGGCGCCGGCCACTGCCGTGAGCTCGGCGACGACCTCGTCGAGCTCCTCGCGGGCGCCTTCGATGAGCTGGTCGATCAGGTCCAGGCTCGGGGGCAGCCCGATGCCCAGCCCCCCGGTCGCGACGGGCGGCATCACGGCATGGAGCACCACGAGCCCGCGTCCGCGCTCGCGGGCCGCCGCCAGTGCCCATCCGGCCGCGTCGCGCGAGGCGGGCGAGCCGTCGAATCCGACGACCACGCGTCCGCGCAGGGCCCCGGTCCCCGTCATGGCACCAGCATGACCCGCCACGAGTGGCCGCGTCAGCGGTATGACGTACTCCGTTTCCGGGGTCGAAGGTCCCGCCGGCCCCGGCCGGTCGGTGCCCGTGCCTCCCCGGGCCTCAGGGGCGGCGCGTGCGCATGAGGGACTCCTGGACGACCGAGGCGACCAGGGTCCCGTGCTCGTCGAAGAACAGCCCGCGGGCCAGTCCGTGACCGTGCCCGGCCACCGGGGTGTCCTGGGCGAACAGCAGCCAGCGGTCGACCCGGGTAGTCCCGTGGAACCACATCGCGTGGTCGATGGACGCCAGCATCAGGTCGGGCCGCTCGCGGGCGCCGAAGTGGGGGCCGAGGGCCGTGCTCACCATGGTCAGGTCCGACAGGTAGGTCAGCGCACAGGCCTGCACGATCGGGTCGTCCGGCAGGTCGTCCTCGATGCGCACCCACGCCATCCGCTCGTAGCGGCCGTCCGCGAGCTCGATCGGGCTCTCGGCGTCGGTCAGCCGCAGGCCGATGATGTGGGAGTCGGGGTAGTCCAGGCCCTGCGGGTCGGCGCCCTTGATGTGCTCGGGGACGGGGATGGGGATGTTGGTGACCTCCGGCGGCGTGGTGGGCGCGGGGGCGTCGAACTGGTGGCTGGGCCCGGTCTCGTCATTGGCGAAGGAGGCCGTCATGACGAAGATCGCCTCCCCGTCCTGCACGGCGCGCACGAAGCGCGTCGAGAAGGAGCCGCCGTCGCGGGGACGGTCGACGAGGTAGGTGATCGACTCGTTGGTCTGCCCGGGTCGCAGGAAGTAGCCGTGCAGGCTGTGCACGCGCCGGGCCGGGTCGTCGACCGTGAGCCCGGCCGCCATGAGCGACTGTGCGGCAATCTGGCCGCCGTAGGCGCGCAGCGGGCTGCCGGAGTGGCAGCGGCCGGTGAAGATGTCGCGGTCGACGCGCTCGAGCTTGAGGCGATCCGCGAAGTGCGCCTGGAAGGAGTCCGAGGTCACGCTCGACGGATCACAGGCCCGCGGCGGTGCGGGCGGTCACGTTGTCGGCGGGCAGCGGGAAGCCAGCCCGGTCGCAGGCCTTCTGCACCCGCAGCGACGCCGCGGCGAAGTTCTTCTGCTTGGACCTGGACAGGTCCTTCAGGTCGTCCTTCTTCTTCAGGCCCGCGAGGATCTTGGCCATCCGGTTGGCATTGTTGGCCAGCTTCTCGTCCGCGCTGCCGTCGTCGACCGCGGACTGCGCCGCGACGGTGAGTTCCTCGATAAGGGCGAGGAACTCGTTCTTCACCTGCTTCTCGGTCATGTCGCCGTCCTTGACGGCGCCGCCCGCGTAGGCGCTGTTGAGCAGGTCGATCTCGAAGTAGATCTCGCAGGCGGCGGCGGCCGCCCCGGTGGCCGCGGTCTCCGAAGCGGTCGTCTCGCTCGGCACCATGTCCTCGATGACGAGCTCCGAGACGGTCGCGCTGGGCTCCGCGGCGGGCTCGTCAGACGCGCACGAGGCGAGGGTGGCCACGCCGAGGGCGGCCACGGCGGTGAGGGCCAAGGCCCGTCGCGTGCGCTGGTTCGTCATGATCTACCTCCCGAGCCGGTCGTTCCCTGATGGGCCTCGGGCCACTGGGGCCGCTAGGACCACTATCCCCGCTCGGCGGGGGTGTTCGTGGGCGAAACGCGCAACGGGTGGGGATTCGTGGGGCGCGATGGGCGTGGGGCTCAGTGGGCGTGGGCGAACGAGAGCTCGTTGCCCTCGCTGTCGAACCCGGCCACGGCCCAGACCCGGTCGGCCACCTCGTCGGGGCCGAGCGCGGCGCCCTGCTCGTCGGCCCGCACGACGTGGACGGCGATGCCCCGGCCCGCCAGCTCGGCGGACAGCGAGTCCATGAGGGCGATGACGGCGGCGCGGGTCGCGTCATGGACAGCGTGCTCGCCGTCCGCGGCCACGCGGCCGGGGGCCACGGCGACGAGGCTCCCGTGGGCGGCCGACAGGTAGGGCAGGCAGGCGGTCGACATGAGGAACACGCTCTTGACGTTGACGTCCATCATGACGTCCCACGCGGCAGAGCCGACCTCCTCGATGGGGCCGTCGAGCCGCACGTCGGCGCAGTGGACCACGCAGTCCAGGCCGTTGCCGAGCCGGGCGGCGCGCTTGGCGGCCCGCTGGCAGTCCGACTCGTCGGTGAGGTCGGCGGTGATGTGGGCACGGGCGTTCCGGCCGACCGCGGTGCCCTGGTCGCAGCCGACGACGAACCAGCCCTCCTTGCGGAAGCGGTGGGAGATCGCGAAGCCCTGCTCGCTGTGGATGCCGGTGATCAGCACGGAGGGGGCGCGGTCGGCGGGCATGGCCCCATCGTGTCACGTGAGCTGTGGGTCGCTCACGACATCCCGGCCCTGTCGGGCATAGGCTCGCGTTATGCGCCGCGTCTTCCCCGTGGCAGCAGTGATCGTCGCCGTCACCGTCGCGCTGACGGCGTTCCTGCTGCGCTCCGAGACCCCGCCCGCCGCCGCGGCCGGGGACGTCGCGCTCCGCTCCAGCACCGACTCCCAGCCTGTGCTCCTGTCGCCATCGGAGGATCCGCCGCCGGCGGCCGCCACGCCCGCCGCCACGCCCGCCGCCACGCCCGCCGCCACGCCCGCCGCCACGCCCGCCGCCAAGCCCGTCGCGAGCCCCGAGCCCACGCCGACGTCGTCGGCCTCGCCGCTGCCTCGGCCGAAGAAGCCCAAGAAGCCCAAGGCGGCGACCCGGACCAGCAAGGCGCGGAACATCCCCGAGCGACCCCTCGACAAGCACACCGGCAAGCGCATCGTGTACGACAAGGCGCTCATGACGGTGTGGCTGATGGACAAGCGCAACCAGGTGGTCGGCCGGTACCCCGTCGTCGGGCGGTGGGACCGCCCGGCGAAGGGCACCTACCGGGTGTTCTCCAAGTCCGACCGGTCCGGCAACCCGAACTCGAAGGTGACCTTCAACCACATGGTGCGGTTCACGTACGGGCCGGACACCAAGTCGCCGATCGGATTCCACAGCATCCCGCGGTACTACGACGGCTCGCGGATGCACCCGGTGTCGTCGCTGGGCCTCCCGATCGCCACCGGCGGGTGCATCCGGATGGCCGACAAGGACGCCAAGGCCGTCTACGACTTCATGAACGTGGGGGACCTTGTCGTGGTGCTGCCGTCACCCTGACGCGTCACGCGTCGAGGCCTCCAGCGCCTCTCGCTGCTCGGTCCGCTCGAGACGTCGGGTCTCGCGCTCCTGGTCCCGCCACCACTCCAGGCCCGCGACCATCATCCAGATGCCGTCGAGCACCATCGAGATCGCCCACATCATCGCCCCGGCGAACTTCTGGTCGGCCATCGCGTCGATGCCGGTGAGCGCACCGCTCTCGATGTAGGCGGGGTAGAGGGGCACGGGTGCGAAGTGGATCACCATGCCCAGGACGGTCTCCGGGATCATCATCAGGCCGAGGCTGAGCAGCCGGATGCTCGGCGCGGGCCGACGCGCGATGAGGTCGGTGCCGATCAGCGGGTAGTAGAAGAGCAGCGCGATGACGAGGACGAGCGGTCGCTCGACGAAGGCCATGGCGTCGTGGTCGTCGATCATCCACTCCATGAAGGGCGTCACGTGGATGCCGAGCAGGGTCCCGGCGAAGAGCACCCAGGTCAGTGCGGGATTGGTCAGGACGGTGACCGTTCGGCTGCGCAGGATCCGGATCAGGCGATGCCGGCCGCCTCGATCGAGGCTGATGAACAGCAGGCGCACCGGCGACGACAGCACGATGAACGGGGCGGCGATCATCGTCACGACGAGGTGCTGAGCCATGTGGGGCCAGAACAGCAAGTGCGACCACGTGGAGAGCGGGCCGAGGTAGGTGACCGCGAGCAGCACCATGGCGGCGATGAACGAGACTGTGCGAATCCACGGCCACCTCGTGCCGAGACGTAGCCCGGCGCGGCGGGCTGCCCAGAGGTAGAGCACGGTGAGGAGGAGAAGGTTCGCCGCGACGAAGAGGTCCGGGGTCCACGCTGCGACTCCGGGCGGTGCGAGCGGCATGCCGTCACGATAGAGCGCGTGCAATCAGGACGCGCCTGACCGGTGAAATGACGGACGTGACGCCTGGGGCGCCGCTAGTGTCGGTGCGCCGGCACCTGCCGGCTCAGCGGACTGCAGCGTGGGGGTGTGCCGTGAAGCGGGTGCTCGTCACGATCGCGTGCATCGTCCTCGGCATCGCCGTCGTCGCGGGGGTCGGTGCTGTCGCCGCGATCAGCGGCGAGGAGCCCAAGGCGATCGTCGCCAAGCAGGTCGGCACTATGCAGACTCCCGACGGTGAGAAGCCGCACTACGAGCTCCACCTCGACGTGTACCCCAACAGCTCCGCGGCCGTCCCGCCGCCCCGCGCCGGCTCGCCGATCCAGGCCGACCTGCTGAGCGGCCAGCCGTTCTACCACCCGTCCACGAGCATCCAGGTGCCCGCGAACTCGGTGGTCACCATCCACTTCACGCAGTACGACAGCGGCGGGCAGATCTACAACCCGTACTTCGCCAAGGTGCACGGCACGATGGACGGCACCATGACCTGGAACGGCAAGAAGGTCAGCGAGATCAAGCCGTCCGAGGTCGGGCACACCTTCACGGTGCACCAGTATCCGGAGAGCACCCAGCCGTACCTGTTCCTCTCCGTCCCGCTGCCGATGAACGCCGGGAACGCCAAGACCAACAGCGACGGATACCCGGTCGATCCGCAGAAGATCAGCGTCACCTTCGTCACGGGTGAGGCGGGCACGTACGTCTGGAACTGCGAGTTCCCGTGCGGCGACCTGTACCAGGAGTTCGGCGGCCCGATGCAGGCCCGCGGCTGGATGGCCGGCACGTTCGAGGTCGTCGCATGACGACCATGACGCCGGACGCCCCCGAGGAGCCCACCAACCGGCCGGCGCCGATGCACCGCGTGCGGGAGTGGATGAGCCGCCCCTACGCCCGGTCGATCATGATCCTGACGGTCGTCATCGGGTTCATCCTGCTGCCGCTGTGCTGGCTGATCCTCGCGGCGATGAACCAGTCCGGTGCGCCGGCGTCGCCGATCATGGAGGACATCCAGACCACGATCTTCGTGTTCACGCTGATCTCGATCCCCATCACCGCCTTCGTCTTCGCGGTGCTCGTCTACAGCCTGCTCGGCTGGAAGCACGTGTCCGGGGACGAGGTGCCGGCCGATGCGAGCCCGGCGATCCGCGGCAACTTCGTGGCGAACATCCTGTGGTCGGTGATCACGAGCCTGCTCGCGATGTTCCTCGTCGTCTGGGGCCTGATGGAGCTGGCCCAGATCACCGCGAACTCCTACGGCACCGTCAGCGCCGACGAGCAGCCCGGGGGGAGCAGCGCCCTGATCGTCAACGTGACGGGCCAGCAGTGGGTCTGGACGTTCGAGTACCCGCAGCACGACGGCCTCACGTCCGACATCCTGTACCTGCCGAAGGACCGGGCGGTCTACTTCAACGTCACGTCGAAGGACGTCCTGCACAACTTCTGGGCCGTCGAGCTCGGCGTCAAGATCGACGCGAATCCGGGTGCGATCACGCAGACAGGTGTCACGCCGAACAAGGCCGGCACCTTCAACGTCCGGTGCGCCGAGCTCTGCGGTCTCCACCACGCCTACATGCAGACGGAGATCCGCGTCCTGGAGAAGGACGCCTTCGACTCCTGGGTCCGCGAGAACGGGGGTCAGAGGACGTCATGACCACGACGACGACTGCACCTCCCAACGCGACCGTGTTCGGCGCCGAGGTCCCCCAGCCCCCGCAGCACGGCAAGCCGGGCGGCATCATGCGGCACCTCAACTTCGGCACGGGCCTGCTCGCCGGCATCGTCGGCGCGGTGGCGGCGGGCTGGATCACGGCGGCACTCACGCCGACCTCGGCATCCAACGCCACGTTCGCACCCACCGAGCCGGAGTACGTCTACCTCGCTGTCCTGATCGGCTGGGTCGTCGGCTTCATGCTGGGAATGGGTGCCTTCGTCGGGCCGGTTCGCTGGCTGCTGGGGCGCGACATCACGCACGCGGACGCGGAGTACATGGCGGGCAAGGACCTCGGCTTCCGCCGCTACTTCAAGTTCACGACCGACCACAAGGTCGTCGGCATCCAGTACCTCGTCGTCACGCTCGTCATCTTCGCCCTCGGCGGCACGCTGGCGATGCTCATCCGCACCGAGCTCGGCGTGACATGGGCCGAGCTGTTCGCGCCGACCTTCTACAACACGATCATCGGTACCCACGGCATCGCCATGGTCATCGCCATGATCGTCGTCATCAGCGGGCCGGTCGGCAACTTCATCGTGCCGATGATGATCGGCGCCCGCGACATGGCCTTCCCGCGGCTGAACGCGCTGAGCCTGTGGCTGCTCGTGGCCGCCGTGGTCTGCCTCATCAGCTCGATGTTCGTCGGCGGCATCCAGGACGGCTGGTCGGTCTACTACCCGCTCGCGGCCCAGGCGCCGCCGGGCATGCTCGGCTACCAGATGACGATCATCGTGTTCGCCATCTCGACCGGTGTCGCCAGCGTGAACCTCATGACGACGATCCTGACGATGCGCGCCAAGGGCATGACCTGGTCGCGGACGCCGATCCTGGTCTTCGGCGTCTTCGCGGCATCCCTGATGGGCCTGTACGCGTTCCCCTTCTACCAGTACTCGCAGATCCTCGCCCTCACCGATCGGATCTGGGACACGGTGTTCTTCAACCCGGTGCAGGGCGGCAGCGTCTGGCTGTACGAGAACCTGTTCTGGCTGCTGGGCCACCCCGAGGTCTACGTCATCCTCATCCCCTCGATGGCCCTTGCCCTCGAGATCATGCCGGTGTTCCTGCGGCGCCCGCTCTTCTCGTTCAACTTCGCGGTGGCCGGCATCATCGGCGTCGTCGCGCTCAGCGGCCTCGTATGGGCGCACCACATGTACATGACCGGCTGGGCCCCGGCGGTCAACTACCCGTTCATGCTCTCCACCGAGATGATCTCCATCCCGGTCGGCTTCCTCGTGCTCGTGGCCATCGGCACCTTCTGGCGATCGACGGTGTGGACGCGCCTGCCACTCATGGCGATCTACGCGGTGGTGTTCAACAAGATGATCGGTGGCGTCACCGGTATCTACCTGTCCGACGTGCCGGCCGACCAGTACTTCCACGGCAGCATGTTCGTCGTCGCCCACTTCCACTACATGCTCATGGGCGCGGGGCTGTTCGGGGCCATGGGCGGCATCGCCTTCTACTTCCCGAAGATGACCGGGCGCATCCTGGACGAGCGCTGGGGCTCCATCGGCCTGTGGACCGCGTTCGTCGGGTTCCAGATCACGTTCGGCTCCATGTTCGTTGCCGGCCTGCAGGGCCAGCCGCGCCGCGTGCTGCAGTTCGACGACATGTTCAACATATCGAACTGGCTGTCGACCATCGGCGCGTACGTCATCGGTCTGGGCATGCTGATCTTCCTGGCCGCGATCATCTTCTCGTGGCGCAGCGGCGACGTCGCCTCCAGCAACCCTTGGGGCTCCAAGTCGCTCGAGTGGCAGACCGCCACGCCGGTCCCGCTGGAGAACTTCGAGGTCCTGCCGGTCGTCACTGAGCGTCCGTACAACTACGGCGTTCCCGACCCGTACGAGCAGCGGATGAAGTCGCTGGACGGCGACCTCGGGCCGGACACCAGGCTCGAGAGCGACGACAAGGCGGGGGTGCCGTGAGCAGCCCCACCACCTCCCCGGCGCTCTTCGCGACGACGGGCGAGCCCGTCGACAGGGTCGGCCGACGCAACCGGCTGGCGCTCTGGCTGATGATCATCGCCGATGCGGCCGGCACCGTCGCGCTGCTGATCAGCTACACGTACCTGTGGAGCCTGAACGTCAACGGGGGCTGGGCACCGCCGGGCGCACGGCTCACTGCGGTGGAGACCAACAACGACATCCCCAAGAAGGTCGAGGCGACCTTCGCGGCCGAGTGGCCGTTCTGGCTCGTCCTGCTGATCGTCGTGCTGTCGACGGTGGCGATGTGGTGGGCGTACCGCGCGGGCCGGTCGGGGTACCAGACGGCGCTCGTGACCGGGTCGGTGCTCTCGGCCCTCCTCATGGTCGCGGCACTGGTGGTCCAGTGGGTGCAGATCTCCACCTTCCCCTTCGGCCCGTCGGACGGCGCGTACGCCTCGGCCGTCATCGTCCTGTGCGCGAGCAACCTCGCCCACATGCTGCTCGTGCTGTTCCTGCTCATCGGCATGGTGAACCGCTCGCGCAAGGGCCTGGTCAGCCAGCGGGTGAGCTACCAGGCGCAGGCGACGGCCTACTACATGACGTGGGTGAGCGTGGCCGTGCTGCTCGGTGCACTGGTCACCACGTTCTTCGTCACCAGCCCGAACACCGACCCGGCCGTGTTCGGCTCGTTCAAGCAGTCCTCCTCGTCCACCGTGTCGCCGAGCCCGAGCACCTCTCCGTCGCCGAGCGGCTCGGCATCGCCGAGCGCGTCCCCGTCCAAGAAGAAGGCGTCGCCCTCGGCAACGAAGAAGGCCTCGCCCTCGGCCTCGTAGCGCACGCCGTGTCCGTCCTGCCCCGCGCCCTTGCGGGCCTCGCCGTCGGTGCCCCCGTCCTGCTGCTGGTGCTGTTCGCCCTCGGGGGACTCAGCTCGGGCGGGATTCCCGGGCTGCCCGTGGTCCCGGCGACCACGCTCCTGGCCCTGCCGCTGGACATCTGGGTGCGCGACCTGGCTGCTGCCGTGACGATCGGCGCGGCCGTCGTGGGCGGGGTGCTGGCCCCGCGGCCGAGTCCGGTACTGCGGCGGCTGGCCCTGGCCGGCGCCGGGATCTGGCTCCTGGCGCTCGGCGTGCAGGCGGTGCTCACGGTGTCGGAGGTGCTGGCCCTGCCCCTGGCGAGCGCCTGGGACCGGCAGGTGGCGCTGGCCCTGCTGGACCAGACCGAGCTCGGCCGCGTGCTGCTCGGCCAGGCGGTGCTGATCGTGGTCGCCTGCGCGCTCGTCGCGGTCGGCCGTCGACGCGTCCTCGGGGGCGCGGCCGCGCTGCTGCTGGTCGCGGCCGCGTGGCTGCCCGGGCTCACCGGCCATGCCGTCCTCCAGCACGGGCACACCGCGGCCACGGTGTCGCTGGGACTGCACCTGGTGTTCGCGTCGCTGTGGGTCGGCGGGCTCGTCGCGGTCGCCGTCCACGTGGGCAGCGGCGCTCCCGACCCGGGCAAAGTGGTCCGGCGCTTCAGCATGCTCGCGCTCATCAGCGTCATCATGGTGGCCGAGTCGGGCGTGCTGAACGCCTCGCTGCGCCTGGACGGAGTGGTCTCACTGGTGACCTCGCCTTACGGCGCGATCATCCTGGCCAAGGTCACCATCCTCATCGTGCTCATCGGCTGGGGGTGGCGTCACCGTCGCGCGATCGCCGAGCGATGGTCGACCGCGATGGTCGACGGCCAGCGGGTGCCGGGTGCGGACTTCACGCGGTGGGTCGCGTGGGAGGTGGCATGGATGGGCGCCGTCTACGGACTGTCGGTCGCGCTCTCGCGCACGGCGCCCCCGGGGATCGCGCTCGCCGGCGACCGGGTCTCGGCAGGTGCCCTAGTCATCCTGCTCCTCGGCCTGCCGCTGGCGGTGGCCTTTGCGCAGCCGCGCCTCCTGCGGGCACCGGGACTCCTGCTCCGCTATCCCGAGGTGGCCGCCGTCCTCGCCCTGGTGGCCGTGGTGGTCGTCGGGGCGTGGCTCCCGAGCGCCCTCGCCGGACGGGCGCTGCAGCTGTCCGCCGTCGCGGCCGGTGCGATCCTGGTGATCGTGGGCGGGATCCTCGTGGCGGTGCTGCGCGACCGGCCGGCGCCCGTGGCCGCCGTGCTCGCGATGGCCGGACTGCCCGTGGCGATCTGGTGGCTCGAGCGCGATGCGCCGGGGGGCCTCGGCGCGGGAACGTGGCTGGCCGCGGCGCTCGGAGTGGCCCTCATCGCGTGGGCGGCCTTCGGCGGCCGCGGCACCGAGGCGACCTCGGAGCCGCCGGCATCGGCGCGCGAGCATGATGAGGAGGGCGTCCCGGCGTGAGTGACGAGCGTCGGCGACGCACGCGAGACCTGTGGCAGCTCCACCTTCCGCTGGTCCTGGTGCTCGCGCTGTGCGCCTTCGCCACCGCCGTCGAGTTCAGCCGCGCGCGCGAGGGAGTCGACCGCGCCTGGGCCTACACGATCCAGTGGCCGGTCATCGGCCTGTTCGCGATCGTCGTGTGGAACCGCTACCGCAAGCACGGCAGCATCACCAAGTCGATCAGCGGCTACTTCCGGGCGCGGGTGGCGCGGTTCGAGGCGGAGGCGCTTGAGCAGGAGGCCCGCGAGCAGGAGGCCCGCGAGCAGGAGGCCCTCGCCACGGCTGCAGCGAATGACTCGGGGGAGGGTGCACCGAGCATCGATCCCGACGAGCAGGCATGGCGAGACCATGTGCGCGAGCTCCAGCGGCGAGATCCGCCGGGAGGTCCGCCGCAGCGGGCCCAGCAGGACCCCGAGCAGGGCTAGCCTGACGCGGTGCCCGCTCAACGCCGGTGGCTCGCGCTCGCCGTCCTCGCCACAGCCCTGGCGCTGATCTCGCTCGACAACACGATCGTCAACGTCGCGCTGCCGCGGATCCAGGAGGACCTCGGCGCCACCACATCGCAGCTGCAGTGGGTCGTCGATGCGTACTCCGTGATGTTCGCCGGCACCCTGCTCCTCGCGGGCAGCCTCGGCGATCGATTCGGCCGCCGATTGGTCCTGCTCATCGGGCTGGTGGTGTTCGGCGTCGCCTCCTTCGCGGCCGGGCTCGTCGACAGTGCTGCGACATTGACGGTGTGCCGGGCGCTGATGGGCATCGGCGGTGCGTTCATCATGCCGTCGACGCTCTCGATCCTCGTCCAGGTCTTCCGGGAGCCCCGCGAGCGTGCGCGGGCGATCGGCATCTGGGCCGCCGTGGCCGGCGTCGGCGTGGCCCTCGGGCCGATCATCGGCGGCCTGCTGCTGCAGAACTTCTCCTGGCAGTCGATCTTCTGGGTCAATCCGCCTCTTGTCGCCATCGTGCTTGTCGCGGCACTGCTGCTGGTGCCGGAGTCGCGGGACGAGTCGCGGCCGATGCTCGACATGCGGGGTGCGGCGCTGTCGTCGCTGGGCCTGATCGCCCTGGTGGTCACGATCATCGAGCTGCCGGAGGAGGGCATCTCGGTGATGACGATTGTGACGACGCTGCTGGCCGTGATCGGCTTGAGCAGCTTCGTGTGGTGGGAGCGCCGCGCCCCGCGTCCGCTCCTGCCGATGTCGCTCTTCCGGCAGGGTGCGTTCACGGTGCCGATCGTCATGGTGGGGCTGGTCTACTTCGCGCTGATGGGAGCCATGTTCCTGCTCCCGCAGTTCCTGCAGCTCGTTCAGGCGATGGGGCCCCTGGAGTCCGGGCTGGCCATGCTGCCCGCCGCCGGCGGCCTGTTCGTGGCCTCCCTCGCGAGCCCGGCGATCGCCGCGCGCCTCGGTGCGCGTCGGCTGGTCGTCATCGGGCTGGGACTGGTCACCCTCGGGCTTGCCCTGTCCAGCGCCTTCCGCACCGACACGGGGTACGCCTACATCGGCATGAGCCTGGCCCTCGTCGGGGTGGGCATGGGTCTGGCGCTGCCGCAGGCGACGAACGCCGTCCTCGCCTCGGTGCCGCGGGAGCGATCCGGCATGGGATCTGCGGTGAACGACGCGGTCGGCGAGCTGGGCGGGTCGTTCGGCGTCGCCATCCTGGGTGCGCTGATGTCGGTGTTCTACCGCGCGCGGATCGAGGAGGCCATCGCCTCGCTCGGTGATCGCGTGAGCCAGGTGCCAGACGAGGTCCTCTCGGCGGTGCGCGAGTCCCTCGCGTCCGCCTTCCTCATCGCCGATGAGCTCTCCGACCCCGGTGCCGAGGCGGTACGGATCGTGACGGCCGATGCGTTCGTCGAGGGCATGACGTGGGCGATGGTCGTCGGGGCGACCATCGTGCTGCTCGGGCTGGTACTGGCGTGGCTCAAGTTTCCCGTGCGGCTGGAGCGCGTCGAGGAATGACGCGACGGGCCATCGACGTGCCCAAACGCCCCCGGTATCACCCTCGGCCGCGCTACGGTGCGGCCTTCACCGACGTTCCTGACCGCAGGCTTCCTCATTCCCCCGTCGGCGTCGCCCAGGGAGGCATCAGTGGCAGTTCAGCAGGATGCGCAGGTCAGCGGCTTCGACCGCTGGTTCTCGCTCACCGCCCGCGGCTCGACCTACGGTCGGGAGATCCGCGGCGGATTCGTCACGTTCTTCACGATGGCGTACATCGTCGTCCTGAACCCGCTCATCATCGGGACCGCCAAGGATGTCAACGGGATGTTCATCGGCGAGAACTCCGATCCGGTAGTGGCCATCGCCATGGTCGCCGCCGCGACGGCGCTGGTCGCCGGCCTGCTCACGATCCTCATGGGCGCGATCGGCCGATTCCCGATCGCCGTCGCCGCTGGCCTCGGCCTGAACGGGTTCGTCGCTTTCACCCTCGCCCCCCAGATGACGTGGGCGGACGCGATGGGCCTGGTGGTCATCGAGGGCATCATCATCCTGCTGCTGGTGCTGACAGGCTTCCGCTCAGCCGTGTTCACGGCCGTGCCCGAGCAGCTGAAGTACGCCATCGGCGTCGGCATCGGCCTGTTCATCGCGATCATCGGCCTGGTCGATGCGGGTGTCGTGCGTCCGGGTGTCCCGCTGATCAGCTTCGGCCTGTTCGGGTCGCTGCGCGGCTGGCCGATGTTCATCTTCGTCTTCGGCCTGCTTCTGACGATCATCCTGCTGGTGCGCAAGGTCCGGGGAGCGATCCTCATCGGCATCCTGGTGACGGCCGTCGTCGCGATCATCGTCGAGGCCGTCGCCAACGTCGGACCCCGGACCGGCCCGGACGGCAGCGAGGCGAACCCGGTCGGCTGGAGCCTGAACGTCCCGAAGATCCCGGATCAGGTGATCGGTGTCCCGGATCTGAGCCTGCTCGGCCAGTTCAACCTGCTGGGGAGCTGGCAGGCCATCGGCGTCATCGCGACGATCCTGGCGATCTTCTCGCTGATGCTCAGTGACTTCTTCGACACCATGGGCACGGCCTTCGGCCTGGCCACGGAGGCGGACCTGCTCGACGACAAGGGCCAGATCCCGCACTTCCAGTCGATCCTGGTCGTCGACTCGGTGTCGGCGATCGCAGGCGGTGCTGCGTCCACGTCGACCAACACCTCCTACATCGAATCGGCGGCGGGCATCGGTGAGGGGGCACGCACGGGTATCGCCTCGCTCGTCACCGGCGCGCTCTTCCTGATCGCGATGTTCTTCTCACCGCTGGTCACGATCATCCCGCACGAGGCCGCGACCCCGGCTCTCGTGGTGGTCGGCTTCCTGATGATGACGCAGATCCGTCACATCAACTTCCTCGACTACCAGATCGGCATCCCAGCCTTCCTCACCATCATCCTGATGCCCTTCACCTACTCGATCACGGTGGGCATCGGCGCCGGGTTCGTGAGCTGGGTGATCATCAAGATCTTCACCGGTCGCATCCGCGACGTGAACTGGCTGATGTGGGTCGTCTCGATCGCCTTCGCGATCTACTTCCTCGTCGACCCGATCCAGACGGTGCTCGGCGTCGGGGGCTGACGCAGCTCGACGCAACGGCCGGCTGGCCCGCTCAACGGCGGACCAGCCGGCCGTTCGCTGTCAGGCGGGGCAGGCTCGCAGCGCCCGCGGCGATCGAGAGGGTGTCGTTGCCCCCGCTGAATCCGCTGCCGATGTAGGTCTCGGCATCGCACTCCCGTGGAGCAGTACCGGAGTCGCAGACGATGGACGCGGAGCTCGACTTGGCCTGGAACCCGGCGAGCCAGCCGATGCGATTGGCCTGCGCGTCGGTGAGGGTGCTGCCGTAGAGCAGCACTCCGCTGCCGGAGCCCCACTGCGTGAGGGTGCCCTCGATCGAGTCCACCTGGCCGGCCGTCGCCCCCTCGGCGCGCTTCTGCGCGTCCTTCCAGCCGGCCGAATTGCGCGTGCAGGACCAGCGGGCCTTGAGGTCGGCCTTGATCGAGTCGGGCAGCGCCTTGGTGGTTGTGCGGGAGCACCACACCTTGGGGGCGGCGTAGACGACGGTGCGTCCGGCCACCTTCTCGTCGTCGTACTTCTTCACGAAGCGGTAGGTGGAGTCGCGGCGGGCGATGTCGGCGGTGACGTAGACCCACTCGTCGCCGATCTCGTATCGGACGAGCGTGAAGTCGTCGTCGATGAAGCCCTCGACGGTCGAGCTGAGGTGCTGCCACGCGGGTGAGGACGTGACGTCGGTCGGGCTCACGCGCGCAAGGGTCGGCGCGAAGTTCTGCGTGTAGGGGTAGCGGTATAGGTCATCCCAGCGGGAGAAGCCGACCATCGGGTCACCGGTGCGCGTGTCCCAGACGCGGTCCGTGCCCTGCACCCGTCCCGCCTCGTACTGCCCGCTGTAGCTCCAGCCGACGCTCTGCCCGGTGGTGGGCGAGTAGGCGATGCTCGCATCGAGGATCAGGTCGTCGGGCCCGAACCACGGGCACAGGGAGTTCTCCTCCGTTGCGGCCACGTACGGCCCGCGGTAGGCGTCGAAGGCGAGGGCGGGCGCAAGCGTCGTCGCGTCGAGCACGCGCACCGTCTCCCCTGCCGGCCGGGAAGGACTGCTCGCCACCTCGGGCAGGGCGGAGTAGTCCAGCGCAATCGGGGTC
>JAFMFD010000048.1 GCA_017856385.1 Actinomycetota bacterium | reverse complement strand
ACCGACGACGACCAGATTATGAGTCCGGGGCTCTAACCAGCTGAGCTACCGCCCCCGCGGCCCCATGATCCTACGGGGATTGACGCGTTCACTCCTCGTGGTGGAACCCACCTGCTACCAGGAGCCTCCGCCGCCGCCACCACCACCACCGCCGGACGACCCGCCGCCGAAGCCGGATCCGCCGGAGGAACTAGGGGCGGTGTACGCGCTCCTCACCGTGCCCGATGCCGTCGACAGGGCCCGACTGAGCACTGCGGTGTTCGCAAGGAACAGTCCGGTGGAGTGGAGCTGCTGCTCGGTCAGCTCGGGGAATGCCCCCGACCAGCCCCCCTCGAGATCGAAGACCACGGCATAGGGCAGGAAGGTGGCGTAGACGGCGTGGGCCGGCAGTCCCAGGCGCTGCACCAGCTCGCGGCGGGCCTCGGCGGGATCGGTGTCCAGGAAGCGACGGAAGCCCTCGACCTCGGACTCGAATCGAGCGGACTCCACCGACTCGCGCTGCGGAACGAACAGCGAGGCCACCGCCAGGCCGATGCCCAGCGCGAAGAGGACGGGTGCGAGCCCCACCAGCAGCAGCATGCTGCCGAGGAATGCTCCCGCCATGAAGGAGGCCACGGCCACGGCGAACGCCACCGACGATGCGCACCCAACCTTGCGCTTCGTCGACCGCGACTCCGGGTCGAGCCGCTGGGCGCGGATCGCCTCCTGCGAGAGGCTCTCCTCCACACCCGAGACAGCCGTGGCGAAGTCCGGGTCATAGCCCGAGATGACCGCCTCGGTGCGACCCTCGAAGAGGGCGGCGAGCATCCGCTCCTCCCAGGGGCGCAGGGGATCAGTGCCCTGGCCCGTCCACGCCAGGGTGATGCTGCCCTTGCTCAGGAAGCCACCGTCGTTCGATGTCAGCGTGATGTAGCGACGGGCGACGAGATCGAGCAGCGTCGCGACGACGGCACGGGGCTCGAGGTCGCCATCGAGCCCCACCGCGATCTCCGCGGGCCGCAGATCACCGGGCGGGCCGAAGCGCACGGGGCTGCGCTTGACCGACGCACCGCGCAGGCGTCGCCTGAGGAAGAGCGTGACGACGGCGGGCAGGATCAGGGCAGCAAGGGCGATCGGGCCGCTCACCCGGATCAGCTGACCCGGGTCATCGGTGACCGGCGTCTCGACGATGGTCATGGCGGGCGCGACCGTGAAGGACGTTCCGGGGAAGGCCGCGACCCCCGTCAGACCCTCGTACGGCAGCAGTTCAAGAATCCGGTAGATCGCGCGATCGTCGATGACGCGATGCGAGCAGCCTGCGGCGCTGCCGGCAAGGCCCGCGAAGCACTCCGTCGCGACCACAGGGCCCGGTCCGACCACATCGACCATCACCCGGTCGATCGGCACATCCCAGCCTGTTCCGACGAAGTCCCAGTAGAGCTCGACATCCCCCGGCGACAGTCCGTACGGGTTCTCGCGCGCGATGTCCTCGGCCGTGAGGGCGCGCAGCGCGCCGTCAATCACGTAGGAGATCTCGTAAGTGTGGATGCCTGTGATCAGGACGTCCGGATCCCCGATCCGCACCTCCAGGAAGGCGCCGTCCTCCCCCTGCGTGTAGGGCACGGGATTGCCGTTCATGGAGATGGACGTCAGCGTCGCCGGATGCATCCACCTCGAGCCGTCTGGCAGGCCGCTGTAGACCGGGATCGTCCGGAAGATGCCGTGCCGCTCCTCCGCGCCGAAGTCGTACTCGATGGTCTCGTCGATCTGCAGCGAGCCGTCGGCCATGACACGGGCGTCGACCGTGAAGTCGATGATGCGCTCAGCTGACGCCGACACGGCCGGCGCGAGTCCGATCAGCGCAGCCAGGGCTGCGCCGACAACGGCCAGGATGCGCAGGACGGGGGTCACGTGCGTGTCAGAAGGAGACGCCAGGAGCAGAGCGGCGGGCGTCGTCCGGCTCCCGGTACACCTCCCGCTCCCCGACACCCGCGATGCCGCCGAACCACATCGACGGGATCACGCGCAGAGCGGTGTTCAGCTGGACGACCGAGTCGTTGTAGAACTGTCGCGCGAACTGCAGCTGCCCCTCGACGTCCGCGAGCTGCACCTGCAGTGTCTGGAAGTTCGACGTCGCCGTCAGCTGCGGGTAGGCCTCGGCCACGGCGAAGAGCCGGCCGAGGGCGTTCGTCAGCATGTTGTCGGCCGTCGCCTTCTCGTCCACGGACTGCGCGGACTGCCCCTGCACGCGGGCCTGCGTCACGGCCTCGAGGGTGGACGCCTCGAAGTCCCGGGCTCCCTTCACGGTCTCGACGAGGTTCGGGATCAGGTCAGCACGCTTGGTGAGCAGCGTGTCGATGTCTCCCAGGGCTCCCGTGCAGAGCACATCGAGCCTCCTCAGCTTGTTGAACTGCACGATGCCCACGATGACGAGCACCACGAGCAGGACGATGACGACCCAGATCAGCCACATGGGGCCAGTCTCCCCCTCCCGGGGCCAGCGCGGGTGCCAACGCCCAATCACGCGTCGTCGGCGGTCGGCCCCTCGAGGCGCTGGAAGTCGACGGCCGCCCCTGATCCCGCCGAGACCCCTACGCCGGGCGCCTCGGAAACCGGGTGGAACTCGTCCACCCAGATCCGGGCGACCACCTGCCGGGCCGTGACGTCCCGCACGTGGCCGCCGGTGCGCTCGTCCTGCCCGATGCCGTGCAGGTGGAGCCCGGGGATGGTCTGACCGTCGGAGTCGTCCGGGAAACGGAAGCCCACCAGGGTGCCGCGCCACGTGGGGAAGTGGAACCGTGTCTCGTCGTCGATGACCTCGGCAAGGGACTCGTGGTCACGCGTCGGAGGAGCGACCGTGCGGAGCAGCACGTCGACGAAGTCCCCCTCGATCTCGACGGCGCAGACCACCTCGTGCGGATCCTCGTGGGTGGCCTGCAGGTAGGAGTCGATGGCGGCCCGGATGCCCTCCATGTCCGATCCGGCAGGGACGGCCACGGAATGCTCGCGACCACCTCGCGCGGCTACCCCGAACGCGATGCCCTCGGTGGGATCGACCTCGCGGGGCACACCGTCGGCGGGCACGCGCCACGTACGGCCACGCAGGCTGACGACCTCGCCGTCGAGGTCGTGCATGACGCCGAGGCCGAGCCGACTGCCCCCGAACTCGTCGCCGGCCGTCATGCTCGTGCTGTAGTCACCAGCGAACAGGCGACCCGCCGTGCGGGACTGGTCGACCTCACCATGGCGGTCCTTCACGGACCCGTGGCCCGCCAGGCGATCGTGGAGAGTCTGCCGGAGGTGGCCCAGCACCGCATCGTGCACACACCGACCCTAGGGGCTTCCGCTCCTGCGAGCGACCCGCTGTGCAGCAGGGCCGCGTCCTGCCTCGCGGAGCCTGCCTGCCGTAGGGTCGACGCATCATGCACCCAGATGACCCGGACGCCCTGCTGTTCGACTGCGACGGCACCCTCGTCGACACCCTGGGTGTCCACCGGGCCATCTGGAGCGAAATCTTCGCTCGCTACGACTTCGCGGTCACCGACCAGTGGTGGGACGAGTACGCCCACGTCGCCCTAGTGCCCTTCGTACGCGCCGTAGTGCCGGACGCCTCCGTGGAGCTGTGCGAGGCCCTGAACGTCGAGGGCATGGACCGGTACCTGGAGGTCATCCACCTCGTGGACCCGATCCACCACGTGATCGACCTGGCGCGGGCCGCCCATGGGAGCGTGCCCATGGCCGTTGTCACCGGCGGCTACCGCGACGTCATCATCCCGACCCTCGATGCCGCCGGGATCACGCACCTGTTCGACCACGTCGTCACCGCCGACGACGTCATTCACAGCAAGCCCGCGCCCGACCTCTACGCCAGGGCCACGTCCCTGCTCGGGGTCGATCCTGCGCGCTGCATTGCCTACGAGGACAGCGAGATCGGGATCGCATCGGCGCTCGGTGCCGGAGTGGGCACGATCGTCGACATCCGACTGCTCGGTCTGCCCGGATGACCTCCCCAGACGTCCGCGGAGTGGTCCGCGCCCCGATGCCGGCGATCCTGCTCCGCCTCATGCCCCTGTGGGTGCTCTGGGGTGCGACCTACCTCGGCATCGCCCTGATGATCGAGTCGATGCCGGCCCTGATGGGAACGGGCGGCCGCTTCCTGGCGGCGGGAGGCCTGCTCGCCGTCGGCCTGATGATCGTCAAGGGACCACGCGTCATGGCGATCACGCTCCCCCAGCTGCGCTCGATCCTCGTCATGGGCGTGATGATCCTCGGCGTCGGCATCGGCACGGTGTCACTCGCGGAGTCCTACGTGCCCTCCGGCATCGCCGCGCTGCTCATCTCGATCACCCCGCTGATCATCGTGCTGTTCCGCATCAGGGCCGGTGAGCGACCCTCCCGCCTCACCCTCGCCGGCGTGCTGGTCGGCCTGTTCGGCCTCGCCCTCATGCTGCTGCCCGGCGGAACCGTCCCGGTGAGCGGAACCGACCTCGACGTGGTGCTGTGGTCGGCGGCCATCGTCTGCGGGAGCCTGTCATGGGCGTTCTTCTCGTGGCGCTCATCGAGCTACGACCTGCCCGGCAACCTGCTGACGGCCACGACCTACGAACTCATCGTCGCGGGCCTGTTCCTGAGCATCGTCGGCGCAGTCATCGGCGAGCGCTGGGACTTCGGCGCCATCACGACGCAGTCCTGGGTGGGCTGGGGCTACCTCGTCCTGGCGTCGCTCATCGCCTACGCCGCCTACGTCTGGCTGCTGAGCAACGCCCCGATCTCCCTGACGTCCACGTACGCCTATGTCAACCCCGTGATCGCGGTGATTCTCGGGGCCCTGGTCATCGCCGAGCCGCTCAGCCGCGACGTGGTCATCGGACTGACCATCGTGGTCGGCGGTGTCGTGCTGGTTGTGACGGGCGAACGGCGACGCTAGACGTCGGGGTCGTCCGGGTAACCCGAGACGAAGCAGAACTCGTTGCCCTCCGGATCCTGCAGGACGATGAACGCCCCCGGTGGATCGATGACCACGTCGCCCATCCGTCGAGCTCCGAGTCGCTCAGCCCGCACCGCTGACTCCTCGAGGTCATCGCAGAAGAAGTCAAGGTGGCAGCGGTTCTTGACGCTCTTGCACTCGGGGACGCGCTGGAATCCCAGGATGATCGGATCGGCCCAGATGGTCGCCCACTCGGGCCGCGACTGCCGGGGACGGCCATCGAGCAATTCCAGGTAGAAGCCGGCCAGCAGCTGCGGATCGGAGCAGTCGATGACGACCTCGGCGATGCGGTGGGCCATGCGGTCACGCTATCGGGCCGGACGCGCACCGGCGGTCCGGCTGGAACTAGCCGATCAGGACAATGGTCCCGTCGGACCGCTCCTCCACCTCACGGGTGCACACCGGTCCGCCCCGTCCGTCATTGATCCACGCCGCCCACGACCTACTCCACCCGCCGATGGGGAAGCCCGGCAAGTGGCCCACCGTCGGCGATACATCAGCACAACTGCCCGAGGCCGGGACGCCCACCTGCTGGAAGTAGTCGTGGGGCTGGGGCGCAGGAACGGGCTGTTCAACGATCGACACAGTCAGGACGCAGTTGAAGGCCACCGCCGACTTCAGCTGGTAGGTGCCCAGCTCGGTGAACCGGACGACAGACGGGCTCTGCGTCGACATCGGCACGAAGACTTCTCCCGATGGTCCGGTGAAGACGAAGCGCGTGGCCCATGACTGAGTGCTCGCCCACGTCAGAGTGAGCCGGTCACCTAGGTTGGCGCGCACACTGGTCGACGACGAGACGCACTGCCATCCACCGCTGTAGGCGGTGTCGAAGTGCACGATCGCGGGGTTCGCTGCGGCATTGGCCGGGACGGAAGCCAGGCCCGCACCAGCAATGACCGACCCGCAGACCGCGAGTGACAGCAGGAACGTCTTCACGAGCATGCTCCCTTTCCCTGACTGTTCGGCTTTTGGTGTTGGTCTGGGCGCCTGCCGATGGTTGGTCTGGGCGCGCGGGACTTGGAGGTCCGAGTCTTTTCACGGACCCTCCTAGGTGCCCTACACGAACTGCTCGCACCGGGTCCCATCCGTCAGCGTGCGGCGCACGGTCCCGTCGCCTTGCCGTCTAGTGCGACCGCGGGCTCGTGAGCACGGTGACCGCGCCCACGAGCGCACCGTTGACGGCCCCGACCACCGTCAGGACGCACAGCCAGATCACGATGTCCTGGAGGGACATCTCGGGTCGCGACGGCTCCCCCGACCCGCCCAGTGCGAACCCTGATGCGATCAGCAGCCCGGCCACTGCCCCGAGAACGGTGCTGAGCGCGAGGACGCGTCGAGCACCCTTCTCACGTTGGACCTGCCACAGTCGCGGAATGGCCACGGCGACGACCGCGACGAGGACCAGCAAGATCCCCAGGACAATCGCGAACCCCGGCGGCGGCGGCCGGTCCGAACCTGCGAGCAGGAGCAGCAGCCAGACGACTCCGAAGGACCCGGCAACGACCCACGGGCGACGCTTGCTTACTGAACGGCCAGTCGGCGCGGAGCCAGGAGCGCCTGCCCCTGAAGTCACTGCACCCGCCAGGTCTGCTTCCAGCCGTGCTTGACGTAGACCCCGTAAATGTCCTTGGCCGACTTCTTCGGCGCTGACACGTACGTGACGGTCACTGACTTCGTGGCCGCACCCGGCCGTACTGCGACGCGTCCGGTTCGGGGGTTGACGCTGACGCGGCAGCCCTTGCACGTCACGGTCGGCACCAGCGTCGTGCCCGACCAGTGCCTGACCTTCGACGTGAGCACGGTCTGCTTGCCTCGAGGCACGGGGTTGGCGGACTTGCGACTGACGACCGTGAGGGGCACCGGCAGCTTGCGGACCGACACATCGAACGTCTCGGAGTCGAGTTGTCCCCCCAGTGCGTCGATGACGGTCACGGTGAGCACGCGCGGCTTCTTCGTCACGACGGTGGCCGTGCCTGAGATGACGCCGGTGAGCCGATCCAGCCGCATTCCCTTCGGAAGCGTGCCTCCGGTGAGGTAGAACGTGGACCCCTCCGGGAAGTAGGTGTAGGGCTCGATGATCGTGGGGGTCCGGTAACCGAGGTGGACGTGGTACGGGTAGGTGAGGGCGGCTTCGGCCTGCGTGGACACTTCGAGGATGAAGGAGGCGTCGACGCTTCCGTTCTTGTCGGCCAGCCGCACCCGCAGCGGTACGGGCGACTGCACGAGCGTCTTAGGCGTGCCGGTGAGCGCTCCGGTCTTCGGGTCCAGTGACATGCCGTCGGGCAGGGTCCCGCAGACGAGGCGGTACCGGCCGCCGGCCGCGGCATCGTGGGCGACGGGCTTGACCCGCACCAGATCCCCGACCGCGGTCTCCACGCGCACCGGGTACGACAGCGAGTGGTGCAGGTTGTCGACGGTGATGGTGACTGACTCCGACGTTGCCAGCCCGGCCTCGATGGCGCTGATGACCACGGTGGACCTGCCGACCGCGTTCTCGGTGGGCGTCCCGTAGATGTCGCCGGAGAACGGGTCCAGGGCCAGCCCGGCAGGCAGCCGTCCGCCGGTGACGGCGTACCGCACCTCCGTACCCAGTGTCCGGGTGTTCGGGGCCATCGTCAGCGATGAGCCGACCGACCCGCTCAGGTCCGGGTACAGCCGGCCGTCCCTGGCCAGGCATGCATCGTCACCCCCGCCGGACGGAGTGTTGCCTGGCGAGCCGGACGACGTCGTGCCGGCAGGACCGCCCGGCGTCGTCCCGCTGCTGGTGCCGCCGGCCGCCGAGGACGGGCCGGACGTCGTCGGGCAGGTCGCCGGCAGCGGTCCGGCCACGGTGATGCGCGCGGGCGCGCTGGATGCGGACCTCTTCGCTGCCCCCGGGTAGTAGGCGACCGCGTACACGTCCGTGACCGTCGACGGCAGGCAGGTGACCGGGGTCGTCGACCTCTGCGTGACCGGGACGGTCGCGATCAGCTTCTCACCCGCGAAGAAGCGCAACTCGAGCAGCACGCCAGGGGTGGTCGCCACGACCGGTGCGACCACGCTTCCCGGTCCGGTGACCGTTGGGGCGGGGAAGAAGACCGGCTTGGACGGCGTGCACGGCGGCCGGACCTGCGCGCTCACCGGCACACCGTTCTGGATCGCTGCCTGGCTCGGGGCACTGCTGCCCACCGGCGTGACCCCGAAGTACTCGGTGACGGTGACATCGCAGGTGCGCCACGTAGGACCGGGAACGGTGAAGGGGCCGTTCGGGCTTGGGGACGACCACAGCTGCCAGCCTGGCGGCAGTCCCGCACCGCCGTACCCGGTCTGCCGGCGCTGCAACTCACCCGAAGGGCTCGTCTGGAAGTCCGGTCCGAACTGGGGACCCGGGCTCTTGATGGTCGGAACGGCGCCCGTGGCGCCGACTGTGAGCGGGCAGGTCACCGCCGGAACACCGGCATCCAGGCCGCCCCCGGTGAAAGCCTGAAGCGTGACGCTGTACGTGCCGGCCGCCAGGGCACCACCCGGGAACGCGGACTGCGGGACCGAAGCGGTCGTGCCGGTCGTCACGGAGGTGACCTGACCGGTGACCGGCCAAGTCACCTTGACCTGATGGGCCGGCTTGCCGGTCCACGCCCATTCGACCAGGACGGCAGGAGGGACCGCCCAGGGGAGGCTCTGGGCGCTCGTGCAGGTCAGGGTCCCGTACTGCCCGGCGAACAGGGAGGTCACGCGGATGGTCGCACTGCCCGAGGCGGCCGACGTCGCCGCAGTCACGGGGAACGTCGCGGTGACCACGCAGTCACCCACCAGTGAAGCGGTGACGACTCCCGACGCCGTGATGCTGCACGTCGCGGCAGGAGCTGCGCTCCAGCTGACCGGTGTCCCCGCCGGCACCCCCGGGGCGCTGGCCCGCAACTGCGAGAACCCGCCAGCGTTCAGTGTCGCCGGTGCCGTGACAGTGACGACCGGGACCGGCAGCACGACCGGCGTCACCGTGATCACCGTCGACCCCGTGGACGCCTGGTACCGATTGGCCGGGTCAGTGGATGCGGGGAAGGTGGCACTCACCGTGCACGTGCCGGCCTGGGTGCCGGTCACCACACCGGTCGCGTCCACGGAGCACGCACCGGTCGCGGACCAGGTGGGCGATCCGGACACCGTGGGATTCGTACCTGCCGCTGCCACCGTCGTCGTCGACCCGGCCGCGATCGTCGAAGCCGCGGGCGTCACCGTCACCGTCGGCGTAGCAGGGGGGGCTTCCACCCTGACAGTGAGCACGTCACCAGGCTGATCGCCTGGCGCCCCAAAGAATGGATCCAAATAGAAGCCGCAAACAAAGGAGACATCCCCCGCGGCCGTGGGGGTGAACACGCGGGAGTAGGAACCGCCCGACCCGCGAACGCCAGGGTCGTTGGTCCCCTCCGAACCTGTCGTGATCCAGACCGAGCGGATGGTGCCAAGATTGTCCCTCGCTGTCGCCGTCACCGTGACGGACTCGCCCAGCTGGATGACCGTCCGGTCGGCCGTGCAGGACGAGGTCACCGCACTCGCAGACGGGGCACCGACCACCAGCGTCCCCACCGCCACAGCGGAAGCAACCACCGCAGAAACCCACCGACGCATCACTGCCCCCCTCACGGGACTATCGCTTCCAGCTCGCCACGCAGCGCGACGCACTAGCGACTGTGCGCACCTGTCAGTGGAGTGCATTAACGTACACAGGAAAGCACTCTACGAGGAACACCGCTTGCGCGGACCCGCTCCTGGAGTCTCACAGGCCCCTGAGGCGCCCGAAATGCCAAGGGCGCCCGGCAAATGATTGGGACCAGTTCCAGACCGGACCCACCCACCTACCAGGCGCCATCCACCAAAACTAAAAGCCGAAGTGCCTTTTCCTGGTCCGTGGCTCCCCCAATTGGACTCGAACCAATAACCCTTCGATTAACAGTCGAATGCTCTGCCAATTGAGCTATGGGGGATCATGCAGCCCGCCGAGGATAGCAAGGGCGCGAGGGCTCAGATCCCGAGGGTGCTGCGCAGCTCGGCCAGGGCGGCGCTGGCGCGGGCCTGGAGTTCGGGATCGTCCGCCGGGACACCGGACTCGAACACGACCGTCCAGCGGATAGGCGCGTCGTCGCCCGCTCGCCGCGCGACCATGCGCGCCCGCACTCCGTCGCCGAGGTCGACGAACTCGCTCATCACCACGCTGGCGGTGACCCGGTCACGGACGGCCGCGGGCAGGTCGCCAGACGCCTCGACCCGCAGGCGGAGCGTGCGTGCCGGACGACCGTCATGGGCCGCGATCTGGATCGTCAGCAGGGGGTCGTCCCACTGGGCCTTGCTGACGACGTCCCAGCCCAGTCGCTCGCGGGGCTCCTCGACGTACAGGGCACGCTCCGTCGCCGCGACGACGTGAGGTCGCCCGCCCCACGCCAGGATCCGCTCGCGCGCGGGGATGCCGAGGCGCACGCGCAGGTCGGACGGAACCGCGGACGCCCGCCGGGACGGCCACCGCATCACTCGGCCCCGCCCATCGACTCACGGCGCAGGGACCTGCGGTAGTCCTCGAGCGCAAGGAGGTCGGCGAAGGCCTGCTGGTGGAGGCCGGGGTCAGCGGTCGCGTCGATCCGCTGCAGGCGCCCCTTCAGCTCATGGATGCGCCGTGAGGCATCCTGCTCGAGCAGCCGGGCGATCACCCCGATCGCATAGGAGTCATCGCGACCCTCGTCCGCCGGCAGCGGCTCGACGGAGAGCTCGCGGACGAGTTGGCGCACGTCGTCGTCCGCTGCCGCCGCGAGGACTGCATCGATCCATGCCAGGCCCACGACCGCTGCACTGGGCGAGCCGGCCGCCTCGATCGCCTCGTGGACCTGACGGGCCTGCGGATGCGTGAACGCGGTGGGCTCAACGCTCTCGTACCAGTCGGCGACCACGGCCGGCTGCTGCAGCGCGCACTTCAGCGCTTCGCGCTCGACCACCAGGCCCGGATCGCGTCGCCGGGCCGTCGGCGGGCGTGGGGGCGCCACGGGCTCAGACGCCTCCCGGCGCGGCGGAGTCGACTGCCGCGCCGAGCGCTGCGCCTCCTGAACCGCACGGGTGACGGCCTCCACCTCCAGGCCGAGCCAGCCGGCCAGACGCCGCGCGTACTCCGGCCGCAGCGCGGTGTCACGTATCTGCGCCACGATCGGTGCCGCCTCGCGCAGGGCTGCGATCCGGCCCTCGGCGGTCTCGAGGTCGTACGCGTCGAGCGTCGAACGCAGGGCGAACTCGAACAGCGGGACACGACGCGCGATCAGCGCCCGAACCGCCTCATCCCCCGCGGAGATCCGCAGGTCGCACGGGTCCATACCCGTCGGCTCCACGGCGACGAACGTCTGGGTCACGAAGCGCTGGTCCTCCTCGAACGCGCGCAGCGCAGCCTTGCGCCCTGCCGCATCGCCGTCGAAGGTGAACACGACGCTGCCGCGCATCTGGTCATCGTCCATGAGCAGGCGCCTGAGCACCTTGATGTGGTCCGAGCCGAAGGACGTCCCGCACGTGGCCACCGCTGTCGTGATGCCGGCGAGGTGGCAGGCCATCACATCGGTGTAGCCCTCGACGATGACCGCCTGCTGGCCCTTGGAGATGTCGCGCCGGGCAAGGTCGATGCCGTAGAGCACCTGGCTCTTCTTGTAGATCGGGGTCTCCGGGGTGTTGAGGTACTTCGGCCCGTCGTCATCCTCGAACAGTCGGCGGGCTCCGAAGCCGATGACCTCGCCTCCGAGATCACGAATCGGCCACACGAGCCTGCCGCGGAACCGGTCATAGGGGCCGCGGTTGCCCTGGCTCACGAGGCCGCCGGCCAGCAGCTCGGCGTCGGTGAACCCCTTCTTCCGCAGGTGCGAGGTCAGTGCGTCCCAGCCCTTCGGTGCGAAGCCCACACCGAAGTGCTCGGCGGCAGCGGAGTCGAACCCGCGCTCCTGCAGGAAGTCGCGTGCCGGCCGCGCGTCAGGACTCGACAGCTGCTGGGCGTAGAACTCGGCGGCGGCACGATGCGCCTCGACCAGCCGGGTGCGCTGGCCCTGCTGGCGATTGACGGCCGCTCCGCCCTCGACGTAGCGCAGCTCCACGCCCGTACGCGCCGCCAGCTTCTCCACGACCTCCGCGAAGGTCAGGTGGTCGATCTTCGTGACGAACGCGATGACGTCACCACCCTCGCCGCAGCCGAAGCAGTACCACATGCCCTTGCTCGGCGTGACATGGAAACTCGGGGACTTCTCGTCGTGGAAGGGGCACAGGCCCTTCATCGACCCGCCGCCGGCCGACTTGAGGGTGACGTACTCACGCACGACTTCGTCGATCCGGGCCCGCTCGCGGACGAGGGCCACGTCCTCGTCACGGATCCGGCCAGCCACGTCATCACCCTACGTCCGGGGCCCGACCCCCTGCCGACGGGTCAGCGCACGAGTTCGTGGTGCCAGGCCATGATGCTCACATCGGTGAGGCTGGCCACCTGGTCGATGACCACGCGCAGGCGTCCAGCATCGTCCACTGCCTGATCGAAGGCCGGACGCAGCCACGGCTCGAGGGCCCGGCCGCCGTCGAGGACGAGAGCTCCCACGAGTTCGGCGATCACCTCCCGCTGGCGCACGTACTCCGCCTCCGCTCCCGGCCGGTTCATGACGTACTGCACGGCCACCGCCTTCATGACCGACACCTCGGCGCGCACCTCGTCGGGAACCACGAGGTCCGCGTCATACCGGGTCAGCGGGCCGGGACCGTACGCCACCTGGGTCGCGACGAGGGCGGCGTTGGAGAACCGGGCGATCAGCCAGCTGGTGAAGTGCTTGAGTGCCACGAGGTCGCGCATGGACCCGTCGAAGGAGCGCGGCCAGTAGTCCAGCCCGACGAGCCGCTCGAGGGCCGACTCCAGTTCAGCCGGATCACCCTCCTCCGGGAATCGTCCGTGGGCCGTCTCGACGAGGGCGCGCCGCTCCGTCGGCGACTCGAACACCGCCAGCGACGCGATGCCTGAATGCACAGCGTCCTCGAAGTCGTGGACGGAGTAGGCGACGTCGTCGGCCCAGTTCATCACCTGCTCCTCGATGCAGGTGCCCTCCCCCGGCGCCCCCTCGCGGAACCAGGAGAAGACCGGGAGGTCATCCTGATAGGCGCCGAACTTGACGGTGCCCGCACGACGGACCCAGGGGTACTTGCAGGCCGCGTCGAGCGAGGCGCGCGAGAGGTTCAGACCGACGCTCTCCCCCGTCGCCGGGTCGACGACCTTCGCCTCGAGCCGGCTCAGCACGCGCAGCGACTGGGCGTTGCCCTCGAAGCCGCCGATGCGGTCGGCAAGGCGGTCGAGCTCGGCCTCGCCGTTGTGGCCGAAGGGTGGATGACCGAGGTCGTGCGCGAGCCCGGCCACCTCGACGAGGTCCGCATCGCAGCCGAGGGCGGCACCGAGCTCCCGGGCGATCTGCGCGACCTCGAGGGTGTGGGTCAGGCGGGTGCGCGGGAAGTCCGCCTGACCGGCCACCATCACCTGCGTCTTGGCTGCCAGCCGACGCAGGGCCGACGAGTGGAGCACACGGGCGCGGTCCCGGGCGAAGGCAGAGCGGACCGACTCCTTGACCGGCTCGTCGACGTAGCGCTGGGCATCGGCCTCGTCGTAGCCGTCAGGGATGCGGCTCACGACGCGGGCCCACCCGACAGGGCAGGCGTGACCCCCAGCACCCGCCCGACCTCTCGGGCCAGGCCGACGGGGTCCGCCGGGCCGATGATGCGCGCCGCGATCCGACCCTCGCGGTCGAGGATCACCGTGCTTGGCAGCGCCTTCGGCGGGACTCCCGGGATGGTGGCGAGGATGGCGCCGTCGGGGTCCGCCACGCTGGCGAAGTTGACGCCCTGCTCGTCGATGAACTCCTGCGCCGCGGCCGGCTCGTCCCCCACGTTCAGGCCGACAACGGCGAGGTCGGACGGGTCGGTGACAGCACGCAGGTCGACGAAGGCGGGCATCTCCGTCCGGCAGGGCGCGCACCAGGACGCCCACGCATTGACGACCACCACGCGACCACGTAAGTCGGCGAGGTCGAAGAGCTCGCCATCGAGCGTGGTCCCGGTGAAAGAGAGGACCTCCTCGCGCTCCTCCGCGGCTACGGCCTCGGTGCCCACCAGGGCCGAAGCCGGCTGCTGGCGACCGCATCCGGCGAGCAGCGCCGGCACGAGAAGCAGCAGGCCGGCGGCGAGGAGGCGGGACACGAATCCATGCTAGGCAGGGGCCTGCGGGCACGCCCGCCCGGAGCCTACGATGCCTCGTGCGCGCTCTCGAGCTGACGTCCCTGAGCAGCACATCGGTCGTCCAGCGCCCTGATCCCGTGGCCGCGCCCGGCGAGGTCGTCGTCGAGGTCCTCGCCTGCGGACTCTGCGGCACCGACCGGCACATCCTCCGTGGGGAGTACCCGGCGAGACTGCCCCTGGTCATGGGCCACGAGTTCGGCGGCCGCATCCTGGAGTCCCGTGCCGACGGCTGGCCCGTCGGCGCACTCGTGTCCGTCGACCCGAACGTCTCGTGCGGCTCGTGCCGGGACTGCAGCGCGGGACGGGTCGCGCTGTGTCCGGATCGCTACGCCTTCGGGGTCGACGTCGACGGGGGGCTCGCCGCCCGACTCGCCGTGCCTGCCGGGCAGCTGTCCGCGATGGCCGACGACGTGCCGTCGCACCGCCTCGCCTTCGTCGAGCCGCTCGCGTGCTGCCTGCGCGGACTCGACCTGGCCGGGCTCACCGGCGGGGAGTCCGTCGCCGTGCTGGGCGGCGGCGTGATCGGGCAGCTCATGGTTCAGCTCGCCGCGGGGGCGGGCGCCGGCCGCGTCACCCTCGTGACCCGTCAGACACCGCGTCGCACGCTCGCCCTCGGCCTGGGAGCCACGGACGCCTGCACCCCGGACGAGGCCGAGGAGCGCCTCGCCCGGGGCTTCGACGTCGTGTTCGAGTGCGCGGGGGTCCTGCCGACCTTCGACCAGGCGCAGCGGCTGGCTCGGCGCGGCGGTTCGGTGATCCTGCTCGGCATCCCACCGCAGGAGGCGCAGATCCCCATCCGCCCCTTCGCGCTGGTCTGCGACGAGCTCCGGATCCAGGGCTCGTTCCTCAATCCCCTGACCCAGGGCCGCGCGGCCGACCTGATCAGTGCCGGCCTCGTCGATGTCGACGCCCTGACCTCGCGGGTGATCGGGCTCGACGAGGTCGGGACGGACCTGGCCGGCGAACCGCGCGAGGGCGAGGTCAAGGTGGTCGTCGACCCGCACCGCTGACGGCTGCTGGCTCGCCCTACGCGGGCGTCGGCACGACCTGCTGCAGCGACCAGCGGGTCAGTGCGTGGTGGCGGATCAGGGCCGCGACCTCACGACCGACGTACTCCGACGTGAGCGAGGCGCCCGGCCCCGTCGCTGTCGGCGACAGGTGCGCATCGATGCCGAGGGCCGATGCCGTGGCCGCAGCGCGGGCCGCGTGCGCGCCGTCGGTCACGATCGTCGCACTGGACCATCCGAGGTCGCGCATGACGCCCGCGATGATCCGCAGGGTCCCGACCGTGTCGGCCCCGGTGTCGAACGAGACGATGTCGCGGTCGGGAACGCCGCCCTGCTGGAGGATCCGACGGTCGTCCTGCGCGCGCCGCTGCGGCCCGGTGACGATCACCACGGGCGCCACGCCCTCGTCGTAGAGCTGCGCGGCGTGCTCGAGCCGGGCGCGCAGGACAGGACGTGGATCACCCCAGTACTGCGCGGGCTCCAGAACGACGATGGCCTGGGTCTGCGTCCGGTCGTCGAGGTGCGCGGACAGGACGACCTGCATGGCAGCGCCGACAGGCACCAGGAGGAGAAGTGCGACGAGCACGGTGAGCGCAGGGGCCAGGAACGCCGTCGGGCGGCGGCGTGCGCCGGACGAGGATCGCTGGCTCGATGTGCGCCGTGGACGCACATCGAGGGAAGTCACGCGCCCATCGTCACACGCGTGAGGCCCGCAAGCGGGTTGCGACACCGGTGGCCAGGCCGGTGCGGCTCCAGTCGGACGTCAGCGGGTGTCGCTGCGCGCCACATGGCGTTCGACGGCTGCCCGCCCGGACTCCAGCCGTGCCACAGGAACGCGGAAGGGCGAGCACGAGACGTAGTCCAGGCCGATCTCGTCGAAGAAGTGGATCGACTCGGGGTCACCACCGTGCTCGCCGCAGACACCGCAGTGCAGGTTGTGCCGACGTGCGCGGCCCTTCTTCACCGCGATCCGGACGAGCTCACCCACGCCCTCGCGATCGATGGACTCGAACGGCGACACCCCGAACACGCCCTTCTCCAGGTACGCCGAGAAGAACGCCGCTTCGACGTCGTCGCGGCTGAAGCCCCACGTGGTCTGCGTGAGGTCATTGGTCCCGAACGAGAAAAACTCCGCGGCCTCCGCGATCTGACCGGCGGTCAGCGCGGCACGCGGCAACTCGATCATCGTGCCGATCGGGAACCTCAGCGTGCACCCATGCGCGTCCGCGACCTCCTTGAGCACGCCTGCCGCCTCGTCGATGACGAGCTCGAGCTCCTGGATCGACCCGACCAGCGGGATCATGATCTCCGCCCGAGGGTCGCCGCCCATGCGCTGCCGGAAGCAGGCAGCCTCCGCGATCGCGCGCACCTGCAGGGCGAAGAGGCCCGGCAGCACGAGCCCGAGGCGGACACCCCGCAGGCCGAGCATGGGGTTCTGCTCGTGCAGCCGGTTCACGGCCTGCAGCAGGCGCAGGTCGGCCTCGTGGTGCTCACCACGGGCCTCCGCCACGGCCACCCGCACCGCGAGCTCGGTCAGGTCGGGGAGGAACTCGTGCAGGGGCGGGTCGATGAGCCGGATAGTCACCGGCAGCCCGTCCATCGCCTCGAGGATGCGGATGAAGTCCTTGCGCTGGAGCGGCAGGAGGGCCTCGAGGGCGGCCTTCCGCTCGTCGTCGCTGTCGGCGAGGATCAGCCGCTCGACATGGGTGCGACGCTCGCCGAGGAACATGTGCTCGGTGCGCAGCAGGCCGATGCCCTCGGCACCCATCCGCCGCCCCCGCGCGGCATCCTCGGGAGTGTCGGCGTTGGCGCGCACGCGCAGGCGCCGCGCCCGGTCGGCGTGCTGCATGATCCGGTCGACCGCACGGATCAGCTCCGCGGTGGGCTCGTCAGCGTCCGCGAGGGCTGCCTCGATGCCCTGCTCGAAGTAGGTGACGACGGCGCTGGGCACGACGGGGACCTCGCCGAGGTACACCTCACCCGTGCTGCCGTCGATGGAGATGACATCGCCCTCGACGACCACCGTTCCGTCGGATGTCGTTATCCGGCGGCCCTTCGTGTCGACGTCGAGCGCCTCCGCCCCGCAGACCGCGGTCTTGCCCATGCCCCGCGCGACGACAGCAGCATGGGAGGTCTTGCCACCGCGACTGGTGAGCACGCCCGTCGCAGCGATCATCCCCTCGAGGTCATCCGGGTTGGTCTCGCGCCGCACGAGGATCACTGCGTCACCGCCCTTGGCCCACGCGACCGCCGTCGCGGAGTCGAAGACGGCACGCCCGACGGCAGCGCCGGGTGAGGCGTTCATCCCCCTGGCGATGCGACCGTGGCCGTTGCCCGCGGCGAAGCGCGGGAACATCAGCTGGCCGAGCTGGTGGCCCGTCACTCGCATGAGCGCCTCGTCCATGGAGATGACGCCCTCGTCGACGAGCTGCACCGCGATGCGGAAGGCGGCGGCCGCTGTCCGCTTGCCTACCCGGGTCTGCAGCATCCACAGCTTGCCGCGCTCGATGGTGAACTCGATGTCGCACAGGTCGCGGTAGTGCAGCTCGAGCGTGC
>JAFMFD010000047.1 GCA_017856385.1 Actinomycetota bacterium | reverse complement strand
TCATCCGCATCCTGCAGCGCTACAAGGACCTGCAGGACATCATCGCCATCCTCGGAATCGACGAGCTGTCCGAGGAGGACAAGCAGCTCGTCAACCGTGCTCGCCGCATCGAGCGCTTCCTGAGCCAGAACATGATGGCCGCGGAGCAGTTCACCGGCCAGCCGGGCTCGACGGTGCCCGTCAAGGAGACCATCGAGGCCTTCGACAAGCTGTGCAAGGGCGAGTTCGACCACGTGCCCGAGCAGGCGTTCTTCCTCATCGGCGGCCTCGACGACCTCGCCAAGAAGGCAGAGAGCTACGGCGTCACCCTCTAGGGGGCGCTGAGCCGGAGGGTGGACTGACATGGCGGAACTGGACGTCTCGATCGTCGCGGTAGAGCGTAGGATCTGGTCGGGCAAGGGGACCTTCGTGTTCACGCGCACGACGTCCGGCGACATCGGCATCCTGCCCCAGCACATCCCGCTGGTCGCCAAGCTCGTCGATGACGCGATGGTCCGCGTCGAGCGCGAGGGGGAGGACGACCTGCGCATCGCGGTCGACGGGGGCTACCTGTCGATCACGGAGCAGGGCGTGACGATCCTCGCCGAGTCGGCCGAGTTCGAGTCCGAGATCGACCCCGAGGCCGCCAAGGCGCAGGCCGCGTCCGAGGATCCGGTTGAAGCGGCTCGTGGTCGCGCGCGGCTGCGAGCCCTCGGGCAGCTCGACTAGTTCCGGGCCGCGCTGCTGGTCACGGTCAGCGGCTGCTGCCCGGCTGCCACAGCACGTCGTCGCCCGCGCCGCGGTTCGACAGGCGGGCGAGGATGAACAGCAGGTCGCTGAGCCGGTTGAGGTAGGTCGCGGTCATCTGGTTCATGCCGCCGTGGAACGTGTCCAGGGCTGCCCAGGTGGAGCGCTCGGCACGTCGCACGACGGTCCGCGCCACGTGCAGGTGCGCGGCAGCAGGCGTCCCGCCCGGCAGCACGAAGGACCTCAAGGGCTCGAGCATCCCGTTGTAGTGGTCGCAGGCCTCCTCCAGGCGCGTGACGTAGTCCGCCGTGATCCGCAGGGGCTCGTAAGGAGGGTTGTCCACAACCGGGGTGCACAGGTCTGCTCCCACGTCGAACAGCTCGTTCTGGATGGCGGTCAGCAGCGCCCGCACATCGTCGGAGATCTCGCACGTGGCGAGGACCACGCCGATGGCGCAGTTCGCCTCGTCGACATCGGCGAAGGCGCGGAGCCGGGCATCGTTCTTGCCCGTGCGGCTCATGTCGCCCAGGGCGGTGGTGCCGTCGTCGCCGGTGCGCGTGTAGATGCGGGTGAGGTTGACCATGGCTGGACCCTACGGCAGATGCCGACACTCAGCACGGGGCCGCGCGGACGCGCACGGGTCGCAGCGCTGCCTCCCCCCCGTACGATGCCGTCCGTGGAGGTGCTCCGGGTCACTGGCGGGAAGCGGCTCGCGGGCGAGGTCAGGGTTCCCGGGGCCAAGAACTCGGTGCTCAAACTCATGGCAGCAGCACTTCTGGCCCCCGGCCGATCGAGGATCCGCAACGTCCCCGACATCCTCGACGTCGAGATCATGGGCGAGCTCCTGCGCCGCCTCGGCTGCGACGTCCACCACGACACAGCGTCCGCCTCCGTCCTCATCGACGTGCCGGAGCAGCCCGACACCCGCGCCGACTACGACCTCGTGCGACGCATGCGGGCGTCGATCTGCGTCCTCGGGCCCCTGGTCGCGCGTGTCGGCTCCGCGGACGTGGCCCTCCCGGGCGGCGACAACATCGGATCCCGTGGCCTGGACATGCACATCGACGGGCTGCGCCGCATGGGTGTCGAGGTCAGCTCCGAGCATGGCTACCTGCTTGCGCACAGTCAGGGCCGCTTGCGAGGCGCGCAGACATGGCTCGACTTCCCGAGCGTGGGGGCCACGGAGACGATCCTGATGGCCTCCGTCCTCGCTCAGGGGATGACCGTGATCGACAACGCCGCGCGCGAGCCGGAGATCGTCGACATCTGCCGCATGCTCACCGCGATGGGGGCGCACATCGACGGTATCGGCACCTCGACCCTGACCGTCGAGGGGGTGGAGTCGCTCGGACCTGCGGACCACGCCACGGTGCCCGATCGCATCGTCAGCGGGACCTGGGCCGTCGCCGCGGCGATCACGCAGGGGGATGTCACCGTGCTCGATTCCCAGCCGGAGCACCTCGCCATCGCGCTGGAGAAGCTCGTGACGGCGGGAGCGGCGGTCGACGAGGTCGAGGGCGGATTCCGGGTGCGCATGGAGCGACGTCCCGCAGCGGTCGACATCGTGACGCTGCCCTACCCGGGATTCCCGACGGATCTCCAGCCCCAGTTCATCGCGCTGAACTCGATCGCGGAGGGCGCGGCCCTGGTCACCGAGAACCTGTTCGAGGCGCGGTTCCGATTCGTGCAGGAGCTGGCCCGACTCGGTGCCGACGTCCGAACCGACGGCCACCACGCACTGGTGCGGGGCCGCAGCGCGCTCTCCGGTGCTCCCGTCGAGGCCACGGACATCCGTGCCGGTGCCGGGCTCGTGCTCGCCGGCCTGGTGGCCGAGGGCACCACCACCATCTACGGGGTCGGGCACCTCGACCGGGGGTACGCGCACGTCGTCCCGGCGCTTGCCGGGCTCGGGGCCAGCGTGAGCCGGGACCAGGTCAGCGACGCCTAGCCAGGTGGGCTCGTGCCTGCTTCTCGTCGGCGGGCCAGACCATGACCCGCGGCCCGTCCAGCGTCGTGGCGAGCGTCGCGCGGATGCCGGCGTCCTCCAGTCCGCGACGCACGATCTCCCCCTCCGCGTAGCTGCCCGGTGAGGCGATCGGGACGAGCATGCCGTAGTCGTCCGGGGTGCCGGGCTTGGCAGGGGAGGCGACGACCGACGACCTGCCACCGAACGCCCACCGCAGTACGAGGACGAACACGGCGATGAGGCCCACCGCGACGATGGGACCGAAGGCGTAGGAGAACGACCCCCACGAAGGCATGGGCCCATGGTGGAGCCTCCCGGGTCATCGCGCCAGCCCACCGGGGCCGGGGGACTGAGGACGGGCGCGCACTAGTCTGCGCGCGTGCGGATGATCGTCGCCCGGTGCAGCGTGGTCTACGAGGGGCGCCTGTCGACCGTCCTTCCCGAGGCCGTGCGGCTCGTGCTGGTCAAGGGCGACGGCACGCTGCTCATCCACAACGACCGGGGCGGCAAGCCGCTCAACTGGATGAGCCCGCCGTGCGTGATCCGGGTGGCGACCGGCGACACCGACGAGACCGGCCGGACCGATGAGATCTGGTCCGTCGAGAACTCCGCGGGGGAGACGCTGGTCATCACCATCCATGAACTCATCCATGACCACGAGCAGGAACTGGGCTCCGACCCGGGACTGGTCAAGGACGGAGTCGAGGCGCACCTGCAGCGGCTCCTGGCCGAGCACGTGGAGGTCCTCGGCCAGGGATGGCGGCTCGTGCGGCGTGAGTTTCCTACGGCGATCGGGCCCGTCGACCTGATGTGCCGGGACTCGTCCGGCCTGGCTGTGGCGGTCGAGATCAAGCGCCGGGGCGAGATCGACGGTGTCGAGCAGCTGACCAGGTACCTCGACCTGCTGAACCGCGATCCGCTCCTCCATCCCGTCCGCGGAGTGCTGGCCGCCCAGGAGATCAAGCCCCAGGCGCGGGTCCTCGCCGAGGACCGCGGCATCGAGTGCGTCGTCGTCGACTACGACGTCCTCCGGGGCATCGACGACGCGGACTCCCGGCTGTTCTAGGCTCGGGCGACGGGCGACGAGGAGGGACGGCATGGCGATCTCGCGGGTGGGCGTCATCGGACTGGGCACCATGGGCGCGGGAATCGCCGAGGTCATCGCCCGGCACGGCCTGTCCGTCGTGGCGATCGAGAGCAGCACCGCGGCCCTGGCGCATGGCCGGGAGATGATCGAGAACTCCACGCAGCGCGCCGTCGCCCGGGGCAAGCTCTCCGAGACGGACCGGCGCGACCTCCTCGGCCGCATCACGTTCACGACCGACCTCCCGGAACTGTCCTCGGTCGACCTCGTCGTGGAGGCGGTCTCCGAGAGCCTGGAGCTGAAGAAGGCGATCCTCGCGGAGGTGGACCGCATCGCCCCGCCGCATGCGATCCTCGCAACGAACACATCGTCCCTGTCCGTGACCGATATCGCCGTGGCGACGAGCCGACCGGCGCATGTCGTGGGTATCCACTTCTTCAACCCGGCCCCGATCCTGTCGTTCGTGGAGATCGTGCGGACAGTGGTCACGTCGCAGGAAGTGGTTGATGCGGCCACCGAGTTCGCCACGCGGCTGGGCAAGAAGCCGGTCGTGATCGGCGACCGCGCCGGGTTCATCGCGAACGCGCTGCTCTTCGGGTACCTCAACCATGCAGTGTCCATGTACGAGTCGCGCTATGCCTCGCGCGAGGACATCGACGACGCGATGCGGCTGGGCTGCGGCTACCCGATGGGTCCGCTCATGCTCCTGGACCTGATCGGACTGGACACGGCCTACGAGATTCTCGACACGATGTACAAGCAGGGACGCGACCGGCTGCACGCGCCGTCCCCGATCCTGAAGCAGCTGGTCACGGCGGGGCTTCGCGGGCGCAAGTCCGGGCGCGGCTTCTACACCTACGAGGCTCCCGGTTCCCCCGTCGTGGTCGACCGCATCGACTCGCAGAACACCGAGCTCGGTCCGGTGCGGGAGGTCCAGACGGTCGGTGTCGTCGGCTCAGGGACGATGGCGTGCGGCATCGCCGAGGTCTTCGCCCTCGCCGGGTTCGACGTGACCCTCGTCGCCCGGAGTGCCGACCGGGCGGCGACGGCCATCGCGACCATCGAGCGGTCCTGGGACAAGGGCGTCGAGAAGGGCGTGCTTGCTCCCGAGGATCGTGACGCGGCCCGTGGGCGCCTTCGCGGGTCCTCGTCCCTGCGCGAGCTGTCGTACGTCGACCTCGTTGTCGAGGCGGTCGTCGAGGACCTCGAGGTCAAGAGGGCCCTGTTCGTGGAACTGGATCGGACGTGCAAGCCCGGAGCCGTCCTCGCGAGCTCGACGTCGAGCCTTCCGGTCATCGACCTCGCCGTGGCTACGGGGCGACCGGGTGATGTCGTGGGCCTGCACTTCTTCAATCCCGCGCGGGTGATGAAGCTGGTCGAGGTCGTCCAGACGGTGGCAACGGCGCAGGAGGTCGTCGACACCGCGACCGAGGTGTGCCGCGGCCTGGGCAAGCATGCGGTGACCTGCGGTGACCGCGCCGGATTCATCGTCAACGCCCTGCTCTTCCCTTACCTGAACGACGCCGTCCGCATGCTCGAGGCGAACTACGCCACGGCGGACGACATCGACCTGGCCATGAAGAAGGGGTGCGGCTACCCGATGGGACCGTTCGAGTTGCTCGACGTCGTGGGCCTCGACGTGGCGCATGCCATCCAGCGCACGCTCTACCTGGAGTTCCGCGAGCCGGGGTTCGCGCCGACACCACGCCTGGAGCACCTGGTGACGGCCGGCTACGTGGGTCGCAAGTCCGGACGCGGGTTCCGGGACTACGCGACCTGATGGGTCGCAAGAACCGCCGGCGCGACGAGGAGGCCAGGCCGCTGGGGCCGGCCGTGTCGAGCCGTCAGGTGGAGGCGCACCCGGATGGCGACTGGATCGTGCAGCGCACTTCCGGATCCGCAGCGACGAAGCCCTATCGGTGCCCGGGCTGCGACCAGCTGATCCCGCCGGCAACGCCGCACGTGGTCGCCTACCCTGCGGAGGATCCCTCGGGCCTGGAGAGCCGTCGCCACTGGCACACACCGTGCTGGAGCGCCCGCGACCGGCGTGCCCCGCGGGGCGGACGATGAGCGCGCCAGAACGAAGGAGGCCAAGCCACCAGATCGCGCTGCTGCATGCATTCCCCTGCGACGCGCGCATGTGGGCGCCCCAGCGCGAGGCACTTCTGGCCCGCGGACTGACCGTCGCAGCACCGGACCTGCCTGGGTTCGTCGGCTCGTCGCTGCCGGAGGGCCGGCCCAGCCTCGACGCGGTCGCCGACCATGTCGTCGACACGCTGAGCCGCGCCGCGGACGGCCCGTGGACGGTGGCAGGGGTCTCGCTCGGCGGCTACGTCGCGATGGCCCTGCTGCGCCGGCACCCCGAGGTGGTGGGCTCGCTGGTGCTCTGCGACACCAAGGCGACCGCCGACGCTGACCAGGCGCGCGAGAACCGCCTGCGGATTGCCGAGCTGGTCGAGCAGGCGCCGAACGACGCCGGTCGGGTGCTTGAGCAGGCGGTGCTTCCCGGCTTGCTGGGGGCGACCACCTTCGCCGAGCGACCCGACGTTGTCGAGCAGGTGCGCGGCTGGCTCGTCGAGGCCGATCCGACGACCCTTGCCTGGTACCAGCGGGCGATGGCGCGGCGGCCCGACTCGCGCGCCCTCCTGGCCGCGTTCACCGGCCCCGCGGCGATCATCTGGGGCGAGGAGGATGCGCTGAGCCCCTGGAGTGAGCAGGAGCTGATGCTCGAGTCACTGCCTGGTGCCATGGTGACGCGCGTGCCGACCGCAGGACACCTGGCCAACGTCGAGTGCCCGGAGACGGTCTCGACGGCGCTGGTCGACTTCGTGGTCGGGCCCCGCTAGGGCGAGGCCGTGGGCCTGGGGTCGGGCTTCAGTGGTGCGTCCACCGCCTTCTTGATCTGCGTCGCGTAGGCGCGGGCTCCCTTGGGCGTCAGATGGATGCCGTCCGACGTGAAAAACTCCGGCCGGTCCTTCGAGACGTCGTACCAGTCCACGAGAACGGCATTCGGGTAGTCCGGGACCACCGACCTGATCACCTTGTTGTTGGGCGCCCGCCACGAGCGCGGCATGTTCGTGGTGAGCACCACGACGCGGGGGACATCCGCGACGATGTCGAGGATCTCGCGGAGCATCGCCTCCGGCATCACGCCGTTGGTCCCGGCGTGAAGGACGACGGTGGGAGCGAGCTTGTCCTGCTTGACGTAGCGCTTGAGTCTGCCGACGAAGGCCCCCGGGAAGCGTGACACGGCGGCGTCGACCCGGGTGCCCGGGATGACCTCCTTCAGCGTCTCCCGGGCCCCGAGCATGACCGAGTCCCCGATGGCGCTGACGCGGCCGTTGTCGTTGACCCGGGGGTCCTGCGCCTCTGTGGCAGGTGCGGTGGACGGGCTCGCAGACGGGCCAGCAGACGCCGTGGGCGCGACCGGATCGTCGAGGGAGACCTCGGTGGGGCCGCCGTCGGCCACGCCGATCGCTTCGGCGACGTCGGCCGGCAGCCCCTCCTGCGCACTCGGTGCCGGGGCCGAGGCCAAGGACACCGTGAGCATCACGATGACGGCCACGGCTACCGCGAGGACGGCCGCACCCTGACGGGACAGACGTCGGCGCACCTCGCCGGTCGAGGTGCGCCATGCGCGGACCCAGCGATCGATGGCGCCGCGGCGGATCGGCAGCTCGATGAACCGGTAGCTCAGCTCGGCCACGCCCACGGTGAGGCCGAGGCGCAGGGCGAGCAGGGGCAGGCCGTCGAGCGGGATGTCGAGCGTCGGCCGCGTCAGCATGAAGATCGGCCAGTGCCACAGGTACAGCCCGTAGGAGCGCTGGCCCAGGTAGCGCCAGGGCTGGGTCCCCATCCACCGGCCCAGCGGCGCCGCCGGATGCGTCGCCATGGCGATGAGCACTGCCACGATCAGGGCGAGGATGAGGAACCCGCCCCGCTGGTAGAGCCAGGGGGTGAACTCCCCGACGAGGACGAAGAAGGCGATGACGCCTGCGAGGGCGGCGATGCCCGTGCCGGTGATGAGGATGCGTGCCGGTGTGGGCACATGGGCCGACAGACGGCCCGGTCGCCAGAAGGTGGCGAGTGCTGCACCCACGAGCAGGCCCATCGCGTGGGCGTCGGCGCCGAAGTAGGCGCGGCTGGGGTCGGCGTACTCCGGGTAGCCGTTGTCCACCGACAGGTAGGTCATCCACGCGGTGGAGGCGAGCGCGAGGACGACGGCGAGCGCGAGCACTCCGCGACGTCCGGCACGTCGCACGGCCAGGTAGGCCAGCAGGGGCCAGATCAGATAGAACTGCTCCTCCACGGCAAGGGACCACAGGTGCTTGAGCAGCGGCGGTCGGCCGATGAACTCGAAGTACGACGCGTCGTTGAGGATGTACCACCAGTTGTTGACGTAGAGCAGCGACGCGACGATGTCGGCGCGCAGAGCAGCTGCCGCATCGCGGTAGAACAGGGCCACCACGGCGGCGACGACCACGAGCATGAGCACCAGTGCGGGGAGCAGCCGTCGGGCGCGCCCGAGGTAGAAGCGGCCGAACGCGATACGACCGGATCGGTCGTACTCCTCCAGGAGGAGCGACGTGATCAGGAACCCGCTGAGCACGAAGAAGACGTCGACGCCCAGGAATCCGCCGGTCAGCCAGGTCAGCTCCGCGTGGTACAGCAGCACTCCGATGACGGCCAACGCCCGGATGCCGTCGAGGCCGGGCAGGTAGCCCATCTCGCCGCGTGCGCGACCGCGATCGAGCGCCCACGGGACAGCCCCGCCGGTGACGGGCTGGCTCGTGGGCACAGGCCCATGCTATGCGCCGGGGTCGGTGCTCCCGTGGTGGCGAATCAGCTGTCGCGGAAGCGGTTGATCTGGCTCGCGAAGCGCTCGCGCATGACCGGGTCGACGACACCGAGTCCCGGTTCCGGCGCGAGCGCGAGGACGCCGACCTTGCCCTGGTGGGCGTTCTTGTGGACCTCGTAGGTCGCCTGGCCGGCCTCCTCGAGCGGGAAGGCCTTGGACAGCGTGGGGTGGATCATGCCCTTGGCGATCAGGCGATTGGCCTCGTAGGCCTCGCGGTAGTTGGCGAAGTGACTGCCGATGATCCGCTTGAGGTTCATCCACAGGTACCGGTTGTCGTACTCGTGCATGAAGCCGGAGGTCGAGGCGCAGGTGACGATGGTGCCGCCCTTGCGTGTGACGTAGACGCTGGCGCCGAAGGTCTCGCGGCCGGGATGCTCGAAGACGATGTCGACGTCGTCTCCACCGGTGAGCTCGCGGATCCGACGGCCGAACCGCTGCCACTCCTTGGGGTCCTGGGTGTGCTCGTCCTTCCAGAACCGGTAGCCCTCCGCACTCCGGTCGATCACCAGTTCCGCGCCCATCGCCCGGGCGAGGTCGGCCTTCTCGGGGGAGGAGACCACGCAGACGGGAACCGCGCCGCCATTGACGGCGTACTGCGTCGCGTACGAGCCGAGGCCGCCCGACGCGCCCCAGATCAGCACGACGTCGCCCTGCTTCATGCCGGCGCCGTTGCGCGAGACCAGCTGCCGATATGCCGTGGAGTTGACCAGCCCGGGAGAGGCAGCCTCCTCCCACGTCAGGTGGGCAGGCATCGGGAGCAGCTGGTTCGACTTCACGACGGCGAGTTCGGCCAGGCCGCCGAAGTTGGTCTCGAACCCCCAGATGCGCTGCTCGGGATCCATCATCGTGTCGTTGTGGCCCATCGGGGACTCCAGCTCCACGGACAGGCAGTGCGCGACCACGCGATCGCCCGGCTTCCAGGCGTTGACGCCGGCACCGACGCGCAGCACCACGCCCGCGGCATCCGACCCGATCACGTGGTACGGCAGGTCGTGCCTCTTGGCATCGGCATGCGTGCGCCCGTAGCGCTCCAGAAAGCCGAAGGTCGAGACCGGCTCGAAGATGCTCGTCCACACGGTGTTGTAGTTGATGCTCGACGCCATCACGGCGATGAGGGCCTCGCCCGGTGCCAGCTCCGGGGTGGGCACGTCATCGAGGTGTAGCGAGCGGCGCGGGTCCTTCTCGGCCATGGGCAGTCCCGCGAACATCTCCTGCTCGTCCTTGTGGACCGTGACCGCCCGGTAGTGCTCGGGGATGGGCAGGCTCGCGTAGGCCTCCGGCTCCGCTCCCTGCATGATCGCCTCGCGGATGCGCTCCATCAGTGGTCCTCCTCCATCGACGCCTGCACGAGCTCGACGAGCACGCCACCGCAGTCCTTGGGGTGGCAGAAGTTGACGAGCGAGCCGGCGGTGCCGCGTCTTGCGTGCTCGTACAGAACGCGCACACCGCGCTCGCGCAGCACGGCGGCCGCGGCCTCGACGTCATCGACCGCGTAGGCGACCTGCTGGATCCCGGGCCCGGAGCGGTCGAGGAACTTCGCGATCGTGGACTCCGGCGACAGGGGCGCAAGCAGCTGGATGCACGACCCGGAGTCGCCGACGGCCATCATGGCCTCGCGCACGCCCTGCTCCTCGTTGACCTCCTCGTGCACCATGGCCAGCCCGAAGGTGCGCTCGTAGAAGTCGATCGCGAGGTCGAGGTCGGCGACCGCGATGCCGACGTGGTCGATCCGGGTGAGGAGGGAGTCCATGGGGCTATGGTGTCACCGCGTCTGACGTCGTGGGAGGGGGCGCCATGCGAATCCGGGTGGCACTTGTCACAGTGCGGACCCGGGCGTGACGTCCGCCGCCGAGGGCCGGGTCGACGGCCTCATCGAGGGTGTGCGCGCCGGACGGGTGCGTGACCTCGCCCGTCTGATCTCGCTGATCGAGGACGGCAGCCCGCAGGTCCCCGCGATCCTCGCCACTCTTGGCCAGCCGGCTCCGGGACCTCGGGTCATCGGCCTCACCGGGCCACCGGGTGTCGGCAAGTCGACCACGACGGCCGCCCTCATCGCCGCCCTGCGTGCCCGCGGGGAGCGGGTGGCTGTGCTCGCCGTCGACCCGTCCTCGCCGTTCTCGGGCGGCGCGCTGCTGGGCGACCGTATCCGGATGGGTCAGCACGCCACCGATGACGGTGTCTTCATCCGCTCCATGGCGTCGCGAGGGCACCTGGGCGGCCTGGCCGCGACGACCCCGGCCGTCGTGCGCGTCCTCGCGGCCGCGGGCTTCGACACCGTCCTGCTCGAGACGGTGGGCGTGGGCCAGTCGGAGGTCGAGGTCGCGGCGTCGTCGGACACCACGCTGGTCCTGCTGGCGCCCGGGCTCGGGGACAGCATCCAGGCGGCCAAGGCGGGCATCCTCGAGGTGGGCGACATCCTCGTCGTCAACAAGGCCGACCGCGACGGGGCCGACGCGACCGTCCGGGACCTGCGGGGCATGATCGCGCTCGGTTCACGCGAGGACGGGGCGTGGGAGCCGCCCGTCGTGCGGACGGTCGCGGCCACGGGCGAGGGCATGGCGGAGCTTCTGGCGGCTGTGGACGCGCACGGTGCCTGGCTGGCGACATCAGGGGCCGGCACCGAGCGCCGGGTGCTCCGGGCCCGCAACGAGATCGAGGCGCTGGCGCTCGCCGCCCTGCGTCAGCGCATGGAGCGCGGCGACCACGGTCGGCGCCTCGACGAGGCCGCCGTGAGGGTCGCCGCGGGGGAGCTCGAGCCGCACGCGGCTGCCGCGGAGTTCATCGACGGCCTCTGACGGCGTCTCCTTGGGTCAGCGTCGCTGCCATCTCCTTGGGTCAGCGTCGCTGCCATCTCCTTGGGTCAGCGTCGCTGCCATGCCCCCGGCTCGGCCAGCAGCGCCGACACCTCCTCCGGGAAGGTGCCGCCGGAGACGTCGGCGAGGCTGATCCGCTCGAGCACGTGGCGCATGGCGCCGCGGACGGCGACCCACACCTCCCGCAGGTGCTCGGAGTCCCCCGAGTAGTCGAGGTCCTCGGGTCGCTGGCCGTGCACGTCGGCGAGCGGGCCGTCGAGGGCGCGCACGACGTCGGCGATTGAGACGTCGCGAGGGTCGCGATCGAGGCGGTAGCCCCCCTCGGCTCCGCGCTGGCTCGCGACGATGCCCGCCTGGCGGAGCTGCCGGAGGATGCCCTCGAGGAACTTGATGGGGATGGCCTGCGCACCGGAGATCGCCTCGCCCTTGACCAGGCGGGCCGGATCCTCCCGGTGGCTCGCGGTCAGCACGAGGAGGGCGCGCATCCCGTAGTCGGCCTTCGCGGAGACATGCATGGGCCCATTGTGGTGTGCGACGGGCCGAGGATCCGGTGGACCCGCCCGCGCGTCCTCGATCGCCGGGTGCGCCAGAATGGGGTCATGGCCTCGACCTTCAATGCCCGCGGCGCCGTCGACCTCGGCGCGCTGGCCGCGCAGAAGAGCAGCCAGCAGAAGGCGGCGGCCGCGCTGGCCTCCGCTCCGCCCGGCGTGGTGATCGACGTGACGGTCGACACCTTCGAGGCGGCAGTCATCCAGCAGTCGATGACCGTGCCGGTCGTCCTCGACCTCTGGGCCACGTGGTGCGGCCCGTGCAAGCAGCTGTCCCCGATCCTCGAGCGGCTGGCTGCTGAGGGCGGTGGGCGCTGGGTGCTCGCCAAGGTCGATGTCGACGCCGAGCAGCAGATCGCCGCGGCCTTCCAGGTGCAGTCGATCCCCGCGGTGTTCGCCGTCATCAAGGGCCAGCCCATCCCGCTCTTCCAGGGGGCGTACCCCGAAGCGCAGATCCGACAGATCCTCGACGAGCTGCTCCGGGTGGCGCAGGAGCAGGGCCTGTCCGGCTCGATCGCGCCGAACGAGGGCGAGCCCGCGGAGGAGCCGGCGGAGCCGGCCGTCGATCCGCGCTTCGAGGCGGCCTTCGCCGCCATCGAGTCCGGGGACTGGAGCGCCGCGCGTGCGGCCTACGACACCCTGCTCGCCTCGGACCCGGCCGACCCGGATGCCCTGGCAGGCCGTGCGCTCGTCGAGCTCTACGCGCGCACCGACGGGGTCCAGCCGCAGGCCGATGACCCGCTGCTCGTGCAGGCCGACCTCGCTGCGCTGGCCGGGGACTGGCCGCGCGCGTTCGACCTCGGGATCGCCGCGGTGCGCGAGGCCTCCGGCGACGACCGCGATGCGGCACGCGCCCGGGTGCTCGAGTACTTCCTGATCGCCGGTGACGACCCAGCGGTGCCGAAGGCCCGCACGTCGCTGGCCAGCGCCCTGTTCTGACCGCGCGCGGGTCAGCCGTCGAACCGCAGGAACGTCGTCGACAGCGGCGGCAGGACGATCTCGGCCGAGGCGGGCCGCCCATGCCAGGGGATCTCCTCGGCGGTGATGCTGCCGAGGTTGCCCATGCCCGAGCCTCCGTAGTCGGCCGCATCGGTGTTGAGGACCTCGGTCCATCGTCCGGCGAACGGGAGTCCGATGCGATGGCCCTCGCGCGGGACGGGGGAGAGGTTCGATGTCACGGCCATGCATCCGCTGTCGGCATCCCACCTGATCCACGCGAAGGTGTTGGCCTGCGCGTCGTTGGCGTCGATCCACTCGAAGCCGCCTGGATCGTCATCGCGCTGCCACAGTGCCGGGGTCGCCGCGTACAGCGCGTTGAGGTCGGTGACGACCTGCAGCACCCCGGCGTGCTCGGGGAACTGCAGCAGCCACCAGTCCAGGCCGCGCTCGCTTGACCATTCCTGCGACTGCGCGAACTCCGAGCCCATGAACAGCAGCTTCTTGCCCGGATGGCCCCACATGAACCCGAGGTAGGCGCGGAGGTTCGCGAGCTCCTGCCAGCGGTCACCCGGCATGCGCTGCACCAGCGAGCCCTTGCCGTGCACGACCTCGTCGTGGGAGATCGGCAGGATGAAGTGCTCGCTGTAGGCGTAGACCATCGAGAACGTCATCTCGTCGTGGTGGTACTGGCGATGGATGGGCTCGTGCGCGATGTACTCGAGTGAGTCGTGCATCCACCCCATGTTCCACTTGAAGCCGAAGCCGAGGCCGCCCATGTAGGTCGGCTTGGTCACGCCCGGCCACGCGGTCGACTCCTCGGCGATCATCGTGACGCCGGGGACCCGCTTGTAGACCGTGGCGTTGAGCTCCTGCAGGAAAGCGACGGCGTCGAGGTTCTCGCGACCACCGTGCTCATTGGGGTACCACTCACCGTCCTTGCGCGAGTAGTCCAGGTAGAGCATCGACGCAACCGCGTCCACGCGGAGCCCGTCGACGTGGAACTGCTCGAGCCAGTAGAGCGCGTTCGAGACGAGGAAGTTGCGCACCTCGGTGCGGCCGAAGTCGAAGACGTAGGTGCCCCAGTCCGGGTGCTCACCGCGCCGGGGATCGGCGTGCTCGTACAGCGCGGTGCCGTCGAATCGGGCGAGCGCCCACTCGTCCTTGGGGAAGTGCGCGGGCACCCAGTCGACGAGGACCCCGATCCCCGCCTGATGGAGGGTGTCGATCAGGTACCGCAGGTCGTCCGGTGAGCCGAAGCGCGAGGTCGGCGCGAAGTAGGACGTCACCTGGTAGCCCCAGGAGGGCCCGTAGGGATGCTCGGCGACCGGCAGGAACTCCACGTGCGTGAACCCGGTCCGCGTGACGTACTCGGTCAGCTCGGTCGCCAGTCGGCGGTAGTCCAGTCCCAGGCGCCACGAGCCGAGGTGGACCTCGTAGACGGACATCGGCCGGGCGTGCTGCGGGGTCGACGCGCGTCGCTCCAGCCAGGCGCTGTCGGCCCACTCGTGCTTGGACGTGAACACGACCGAGCCCGTGGCCGGCGGGTGCTCGGTGGCGTAGGCGGCCGGGTCGGCCTTGTCGCGCCAGCGGCCGTCCCGGCCCAGGACGGAGAACTTGTAGACCGTGCCATCGCCGAGCCACGGGATGAACAGCTCCCAGATCCCGCTCGCGCCGAGCGAGCGCATCGGATGGGCGGTCCCGTCCCAGTAGTTGAAGTCGCCGACGACGCGCACCCCCTGGGCATTCGGTGCCCAGACGGCGAAGGACACGCCGGTGACCGGCCCGCGTGACGTGTCGTAGGTCCGCACGTGCGAGCCGAGGACGTCCCACAGCTGCTCATGGCGTCCCTCGCCGATCAGGTGGAGGTCGACCTCTCCCAGTGTGGGGAGGAACCGGTAGGGGTCGTCGCCGGGGATGACCTGCCCTCCGTACTCGGCATCGATGGAGTAGTCGGGGGTCGTGGTCCCGGGGACGGCGGCGACCCAGATGCCGCGGTGCTCGTGGACCAGCGGGATCCGCGCGTCGGAGGTGACCACGGTCACGGAACCGGCCCCCGGACGCAGGACGCGAATCGTGATGGAGTCGGTTCCGGCGTGCGGCCCGAGGATCGAGTGCGGGTCGTGGTGCCAGCCGTCCACGATGCGGTCCAGGTCGAGCACGGATACCGGAATGGGCGCGATCATGACGGATCCTCCGCAGATCAGATCGAGCTCATGTGGACGATGTGCGCGACCTGCTCCCACGGGGAGAGTCGCACGTAGGTGCTCGCCCCCCAGGTCCAGGCGGAGCCGCTCACCAGGTCGTGGGCGACGAAGCGCGCATCGTGCGCGAGTCCGAGGGCCGCCATGTCCCAGTGCACGGTGGTCTCCTGCTCGCGCCCCGGGTCGGTCGTGCAGATCACCAGCACGATGTCGTCGCCGTCCTGCTTTGAGTAGGCGAGCACGCTGGGGTTGTCGCTGTGGTGGAAGCGCAGGGATCGCAGGTCCTGCAGCGCCGGATGCGCGCGGCGCCACGCGTTGAGCTCGGTCAGGTAGGGAGCGAGCGTGCGACCCTGCACGCGAGCGGCCTCCCAGTCGCGAGGTCGGTACTGGTACTTCTCGGAGTCGAGATACTCCTCGCTGCCCGGGCGCACGGCCACGTGCTCATACAGCTCGAATCCGCTGTAGATGCCGTAGGTGGGGGACAGCGTCGCCGCGAGCGTCGCGCGAATGGCGAAGCCGGCCGGCCCGGAGTGCTGCAGGTACTCGGAGAGGATGTCCGGGGTGTTGGCAAAGAGGTTCGGGCGCATGTAGCTCGCCGACGGCCCTGCGAGCTCGAGCGCGTAGTCGCGGATCTCCGTGGCGCTGTTGCGCCAGGTGAAGTACGTGTAGCTCTGCTGGAAGCCGACCTGCGCCAGTGCGCGCATCATGGGCGGCCGCGTGAAGGCCTCGGCGAGGAACAGCACGTCGGGATCGGTCGCGAAGATGCTCGAGAGCAGGCGGTCCCACACCCACAGCGGCTTGGTGTGGGGGTTGTCGACGCGGAAGATCCGGATCCCGTGACCCATCCACAGGCGCACGATCCGCTCGACCTCCGCGTACAGGCCCTCGGGATCGTTGTCGAAGTTCAGGGGGTAGATGTCCTGGTACTTCTTGGGCGGGTTCTCCGCGAACGCGATCGTGCCGTCCGCGCGCGTGGTGAACCACTCGGGATGCTCGGTGACCCACGGATGGTCGGGGGAGGCCTGCAGGGCGAGGTCGAGCGCGATCTCGAGCCCGAGCTCGTTGGCCCGCGCGACGAAGTCCGTGAAGTCCGCGAGGGTGCCGAGGTCCGGATGGATGGCGTCGTGGCCCCCGGCGCTGGACCCGACGGCCCAGGGGGTGCCCGGGTCGTCCGGCCCGGGGGTCAGGGTGTTGTTGGGCCCCTTGCGGTGGGTGACGCCGACCGGGTGGATCGGGGGCACATAGACGACGTCGAAGCCCATCTCGGCGATGGCCTCGAGGCGCTGCGCGGCGGTCGCGAACGTGCCGGACCGGCGGGGCTTCAGGCGCGCGCCCTCGCTGCGCGGGAAGAACTCGTACCAGGAGCCGACCAGTGCGCGGCGCCGCTGCACGCGCAGGGGCCACGGACCGGACGGCGTCACGCCGAACCGCAGGGGATGCTCGCGCATCCACTCGGTCACCGCAGGATCGGTCGCGGCGGCGAGCCGTACGGGGACGGGCAGTGAGGCGGATGTCAGCGCCGTTGCCGCACCGCGCAGGATCGCGATGCCGCCCGCATCGTCCGTCGCGGCCGCCGCCTGCTCGAGCAGCTGCGCGCCCTCGGTGAACTCGAGGTCGACGTCGACGCCGGCCGGGACCTTCACGGTGGCCCGGTGCAGCCAGGTGTCCCAGGCGCTGCCCCAGGCCTCGATGGTGAAGGACCAGTCGCCGACGGAGTCCGGGCGCACGTGCGCCTGCCAGGCGTCCATGCCCACCCCGAGCGGGGTCATGCGCGTGGACGAGGCCACGGTCCCGTCGGGGCGGTGGAGCACGACGTTCACCCCGAGGGCGTCATGGCCCTCGCGGAAGGCGGTGGCCCGGATGGGCACCTGCTCGCCCACGGCCGCGGCCGCCGGGCGCCGACCGCCGAGGCTCGAGGGCGACACGTCGGTCACGCTGAAGCGTCCGTCGAGCTCGCCGGGGGGGACGACAGGGCTCGGCACAGGGGGCACCGCATCGTCGGTGCCAGCGGCGGGTGCGACGCGGCGCGTGCGGGCCATAGCCGCCAAGGGTAGCGAGGGCTGAGGGGTCGCGAGCCCACAGGTGGGACGAATGAGCAAGAACTTGCAAGGAGTGAAAGAATCGCGCATGAACATGCACCCCGTGCCGTGGAACGCCCCCGGGCCGTCGTTAGCATGGCCGCCGTGAGAGCGATCCGACGATTCACGGTCCGCACCGTCCTGCCCGAGCCGCTCCGGCCGCTCGGCGAGCTGGCGATCAACCTGAGATGGTCCTGGCATCCGGCCACCCGCGATCTGTTCAGCGCGATGGATCCCGACCTGTGGCTGGCGTGCGGGCAGGATCCCGTCCGCCTGCTCGGCGAGGTCGCCGACGAGCGGCTCGATGCGCTGGCCGAGGACGGTGCCTTCGTCGACTGGGTGCGGCGGTGCAGCGACGACCTGGCGGCGTATCTGGAGGCGCCGCGGTGGTACCAGACGCTGGGGTCGCAGGCGCCGCGTGCGATCGCGTACTTCTCACCGGAGTACGGCATCACCTCGGCCCTGCCGCAGTACTCCGGCGGCCTGGGCATCCTCGCCGGCGACCACCTGAAGACGGCGAGCGACCTCGGGGTGCCGATCATCGCGCTCGGGCTGTTCTACCGGGCCGGCTACTTCCGGCAGACCCTCTCGCGCGATGCGTGGCAGCAGGAGCAGTACCCGGTCTCGGATCCCGACGGCAGCCCGGTGTCGCTGCTCCGGGAGAGCGACGGAACGCCGGCCAAGGTGTCGGTGGGACTGCCCGGCGGGCGCTCCCTCGCCGCCCGCATCTGGGTGGCCATGGTCGGCCGGGTGCCTCTGCTCATGCTCGACTCCGACGTGGAGGAGAACGCGCCGAGCGAGCGCGAGGTCACCGACCGCCTCTACGGCGGTGGCGGGGAGCACCGTCTCCAGCAGGAGATGCTGCTCGGTATCGGTGGGGTGCGGGCGCTGCGCGCGTACTGCCGGATCACCGGGAGGCCGGAGCCGGAGGTGTTCCACACCAATGAGGGACATGCCGGGTTCCTCGGCCTCGAGCGCGTCCGCGAGCTGATCGACGGGGATCCGTCGATGACATTCGACGAGGCCCTGGAGGTCTCGCGCGCCGGGACCGTCTTCACCACCCATACCCCGGTTCCCGCGGGGATCGACCGATTCCCGATCGACCTGATCGCCCAGTACT
>JAFMFD010000046.1 GCA_017856385.1 Actinomycetota bacterium | reverse complement strand
CGCTCGCAGCTCGGCCGCACGCTCGGTCGGAAGTGGCATCGCGGCACCGCGTACGGCGTCGCGGCCCGCGGCTACATCGACTCCGAGCGCAGCGACGACCCGTGGATCTCGTCACACCTCGAGCTGCGGGGCACCGAGGGCGAGTTGCTCTCCGGCTATGGCTGGGTGTTCCCGCTCGGTGACGGGCAGGTCAACGTCGGCGTCGGCACGCTCGCGACCGACAAACACCCGGCCGACATCAATCTGCGCCAGCTGCTGGGCCACTATGCCGATCAGCAGCGCGATGACTGGCAGTTCACCGGAGAGGTCCGCGACCCGTGGTCGGCACTGCTGCCGATGGGTGGCGCCGTCAGCGGTGTCGCGGGTGCGAACTGGATGCTCGTCGGTGATGCGGCCGGGTGTGTCAACCCGCTCAACGGCGAGGGCATCGACTACGGGCTCGAGACCGGGCACCTCGCGGCGCAGGTGCTGAGCGAGACGATCCCGAACCCGCACCTGGACTACACCCGCCAGTGGGCACCCATCTTGCGCCGCCAGTACGGCACCGCCTTCTCGATCGCGCGTCGCCTCGCGGGCTACCTCACCGTTCCCGGACTGCTGCCTACGCTCGGCCCGATCGGGATGCGCTCGCGTCTTCTCATGACGGTGGCCCTGCGCGTGATGGGCAACCTCGTCACTCCGGAGGACACCGATACTGTGGCCCGGCTCTGGCGGGCGTCGGGTCGGCTGAGCATGAGGTTCGACGAGCGCCCGCCCTTCTCCTGATCCCCTTTCCTGCGAATGGCCACTACCCCCGTAAGTGAGGCTTCTGTCCGCGAACTGCGCAACTACGGTGGCCAGTTCCTTGATCGCGTCGAAGGGGGAGAGTCCATGACGATCACCCGTGACGGCACCCCGGTCGCTCGCCTGACCCCGCTTCCGCGACTCCGACTGACGGCCGCGGCGCTGTGCGAGCGATGGGCCAACGTGCCGCGTATTGATGCTGATGAACTTCGCGATGACATCGCCGCCGTGCTGGATTTCGACCTGTGACGCAGCCGGCCCCCGTGGGTCTGCTCGACACCAGCGTCGTCGTCGATCTCGGTGTGATCTCCCCCGGCGCCCTGCCGACACATCCGGTGATAAGCGCTATCGCCCTCGTCGAGCTGAGCGCAGGCCCTGCCGTCGCGGCCACTGAGCAGGCGCGAGTCGATCGTCAGGCTGTGCTGCAGTTCGCGGAGTCGTCCTTCGATCCCCTTGCCTTCGACGCGGCCTGTGCTCGCCGATTCGCGGGGGTGGCGTCGAGCCTGCGTTCGCAGGGCCGCAAGGGACGTGCTCGCGGGCTCGATGCCCTGATCGCCGCCACTGCCCTAGCGCATGACCTGCCCCTTTTCACCTGCAACGAGGCTGACTTCGTGGGTATCGCTGGCCTTGACGTCCATTCGGTGCCGCGAGAAGAAAGGCACCCCTAGGGCACGAGAGATCGCGGGATCGGCCTGGGGCTGGTGCGGATCTCGACCCGGCGGTCGGTGGCCTTGCCCGTGCCATTGAGGGCGCCGGCTCCCCAATAGCGGATCCACACGCGGATGCCCTGCTTGGCGAGGTACGTCGCGGCGGCCTTGGCGCGGGCGGTGGAGAGGGGCCCGACCTCCGTGGATCCTCCGCCGCCCTTGAGGGCGAACCCGGTGACGAAGAGTCGATCGGTGGAGGTCTTGGCCTTGCGGGCGATGGCCCGTAGTTCCCGCTTGTCTCCAGCGTCGAGTGCGGCGGATCCGCCGTCGAACACGATCGGCTTGCCGAGCCGGGTTCCGAACAGGGTGGGGCGACCGGAGGAGGTGCGCTTGGTGATGGTGGTGGCCTTGACCAGGGGGCTGGTGCGCAGCCCTCCGGTGGAGACACCCACGTCGTTGACGTTGTAGACGTTCACCGTGTACCCGTCGGCGACGAAGGGGACCGTGACCTCGATCTCACCCTGACCCTTCCTCAGGGCGACGTTGATGCGTGAGATCACCTTGCCGGTGTCGTCACGGACGACGACCACCGTGGACGTGACCTGCGAGCCCGAGACCCCTGATGGCTGCTTGATCAGCACGGCACTGCGGGACCTTCCCGGTACTGGCCTGATGGCCACATCAGCCGGAGGCGGAGGCAGGGCGCGCCCTGCGATGGGGGAGGACGAACCGGGCACCGTGACACCGTTCTGGGATGTGGGGGTTCCCGTTCCGCTACCGCTTTCGTTCCCCGATCCACCAGATCCAGAGGACGCACCCGCAGCGCTGGTGGACGAGTCGTCGCTAGATGTCCCACCGGACGTGCCACCGCCGCTCCCCGAGCCGCCACCGCCACCTCCAGGGGTGTAAACGACGATCGTGAGCGAGTCTGAGGCAGCGGCGTAGGTCGTGTCGGCAGCGACGCTGACCGTGAGGGTGCATGAGCCGTTGGCGTCGGCGGTGACGGTGGTGCCGGTGAGGGTGCAGACGCTGGGTGTCGCGTTGGTCCACATGACGGAGCCGCTGCCGGTGGCTCCGGAGTCGCTGACGGTGGCGGTCTGTCGCGGCTGCAGACGCGTAGCGGTCGTGCTTGCGGTGATGGACTGGGTGGCGAGCGAGACCTCGAAGTCGACATCGGTGAAGGCGGTGACGTAGCTGCCGGTGGCCGCGGCAGTGGCACGAACGGTGCAGGTGCCGGCGGCTGTGTAGGCGATGTCGATCGGCCAGGTCGCCGGCGCAGTGCTGGACGTCAGAGTGCACCCACTCGTGCCGGCCTCCTGGACGCTGTAGGTGATGGACCCGGCGGCGGCTGCACCGCTCGAGGGTTGGATGGTCGCCCCGGGCATCGTCAGTGCGGTGTTCGTCGGCGACCACGTGATGGTCTGTGTGTCCAGGGCCTGTCCGGTGATGTCGGCCGAGCCACCGACATAGCCGGATCGGGAGGTGGTGACGGTGACGGTCTCGGACTGCGAGGGCGACAGACCGGTCACCGTGAGCAGGCCAGAGGAGTCCACTGCGCCCGTTGACGCGGCCCAGGTGTAGTTCGCGTCGTGGTTGGTGATGGTGGCGGTGAATCCATCACCGGTGCGGGTGGGCGTGCTGAAGGTGGGGTTCAGGGCGGCTGAGAGTGCCTGCCCGGTGACGGCAGCCGACCCGTTGGCGTAGGTGGCCCGTGTCGTCTGCACCGTCACCGTTGATGACGCACCCGCCGCAAGTCCGGTGACGGTGAGAACGCCTGTAGCTGCATCGATGGTGCCGACACTGGGGGTCCACGTGAACGCGGGGTCGTAGTTGGTGATCTCGACGGTGAAGCCGTCATCCGTACGGGTCGGCGTGCTGAACGTCGGAGTCAGTGCGGGAGCGAGGGGCGTGGCCGTCGTCGTGGTGGAGGCAGGCCCCCACCCCTGTGCGTTCTTCGCCTTCAGCTGCACTGCGTATGACGTGCCGTTCGTCAGGCCCGTGATCGACATAGGAGATGTGGTGCCTGGCGCAGTTACCCAATTCGATCCACCGTCGATCGAGTACCCCACCTCGGTCAGGGGACTGCCGCCGTCACTGATGGTGAAGGCGACACTCAACTGCCCATTCCCCTCGGTGACCGAGAGCGTGGGAGTCCCGGGGACGGTGAGCGTGATGGCCTGGGTACGGATGATGACGATCCCGTCTGCTCCCGAATATCCAGTTCCGCCGCTGTGGCCGCCAGAGCCACCGTTGCCCGGTTGCCCCGCATTGCCGCAGGCGCCCACGCAGCCGTAGTACGTGGATCCGTTACCTCCCTTCGAGATGGTTGGGGGTGAGGTGACGAAAAGACCACTGGAGTACGTGATCCCGGCGGCCGAGTAGCTGTCGGACGGCTGCACCGGCCCCGGGGCGCCGTTGCCGCCCGTGACTCCCGTCTGTGATCCAGTTCCTCCGAACCCTCCGTAGCCAGTCAAGGAGCCGGCACTCGCGCTCGCCCTGCCACCTGAACCACCCGTGGCCCTCTGGCCGTCGAAGGAGCTCTCGCCGCCAGCTAGTCCGGTACTTGCGCTGCTGCTTGCGCCCCCTTGCCCCACGACGACAGCCACGGTGCTTCCGCTGGGGACGTAGTTCGACGCGTACCTGAGTCCGCCCCCACCGCCGCCACCGCCGCCCACGCTGTTGGCACTCTTCCCGCCGGCGCCGCCGCCACCCACGACAAGGAAGTCGACACTTGAGACGCCTGTGGGCACCTCCCACGTGGAGGAACCCGGTGACGTGAACGATCGTTCGCAGACGTCAGTCGTCCCGGAGACCATGGAGAAGCCCGTGGGGCACGTTGCCGTGGCGGATGCAGGCGAGGTGATGAGCGCGACGGGTCCCAGCTGCAGTCCCAGCACCGCGGTCGATGCAGCGACGACCAACGCCGTCGATCGCCGGGCCAGACTGGGCATGACCCGAGACTGAGGCAGAGCCGAGATCTCCAGGAAATCTCTCGGGGCCGCGCTCGTGAAGTGACAACCTAAGTAGACAACTTCTGACGGTGAGCCCGCTGGTGCAGCGAATAATGGTCCGGTGGCTTCGACCGGCGTCCTGCGCGTCCTTATCGTTGAGGACGACGCCTTCACGCGGATGACGCTTGCCACGGTGGTGGCGTCCTTGGGCCACGACGTGGTCGGGCAGGCGGGAACGGTCGTTGCCGCGATGGACACAGCACGCTCGTCGAGACCTGAGGTGGTGCTGCTCGACCTTGACCTTGGTCCCGGACCCACGGGTATCGACGTGGCCTACGGCCTGCGCGGCCTGATCCCCGATCTGGGGATCGTCATGCTCTCCTCCTACGCCGATTCGCGAGTGATGGGGCGTCGTGCGCGGCCACTGCCGCCCGGGGCACTTTTCGTCTCCAAGCAGGACCTGAGTGACGTTGATTCCCTCGACACTGCGCTCCGTTCCAGTGTGGATGGTGACGTTGGCGTTGTTGTCGGGCGGGGGCGTATGGACCTGACGGACAGTCAGTTGGAACTGATGCGCCTGGTGGCCAGCGGCCTGTCCAACGACGAGATCGCCCGGCGCCTGTGGCTCGAGGAGTCGAGCGTCCGACGCTCCATCACTCGCCTGCTGCGCAAGCTGAACATTGCGCCGAGCGACAGCACGAATGCGCGAGTGCAGCTGACGCGCGCCTACAGCGAACTCGCCGGGCGGTCGGTCCGTGGTGACTAGCGAGGCCGCAGAGCCGAGCCTCACGGAACGCCTCGGCGGTCGATGGGTGATCTCGTGGCAGGCGCTGGCGATCACTGCACCTCTCGCCGTCGCGGTTCTGGTCGCCTCATCGCTGACGCCCGCGGACTCTATTGCGTGGCTGCTGATCGGCCTCGTAACGGTTGTCCTGGTGGGTGGTTGGGCCTACCTGATGCATCGCACCGTCTTTCGCGATCGTGCCCTGCACCCGGTGCCGTTGCGATGGGTCGTCAGTTCCGCACTCGTGAGCGGGACTCTGTATGTCGCAACAGCAATCGTGCTCGGTCTGGCTCTCGACGTGGTCGATCCCGCCCTGATCGTTCTGCAGTTCGTGCCGCTCTTCGCAGTCACGGTCACCTTCAGCCTGCTCCTCACGCTGGTACTCGACTCCCAATGGCGCTTTCGCGTGCAGCGCGAGGAGCTGATCGCGCAGGCCGTCCAGCAGCAACTGGCCAGCGCGCAGGAGACCGAGGTCCTCCAGGAGATCCGGCAGGCACTGGCATCGGAGGTAGGGCAGCGGGTCAAGGCGACGAATGAGCCCTTGCTCAGTCGCATCGATGAGTTGGTGGCCACAGGTGGTGCTGATGCCTCCACTCTTGCATCGGAGTTGCGGGCCGTTGCTGAGGCGACGGTGCGTCCACTCAGTCATGAGCTCGAGGACCGCGCTCGTCAGAGGCACCCGACACCCGGTGTCTTCGCATCGCTGGGCAACATCGCTAGGCATCAGCCCTTTCGCCCCTTGGCGGTCAGCGTCATCTACGCGATCACGACGACGCCACGTGAGATCGTCGACAACGGTCTCTCGATCGGCCTGGGTCTGCTCTTCGTGACGGTGGCCTTCATCTTCGCGATCATGATGGGGCTCAACTCCGCCATGAGGCGCTGGCCGGAGCGTCACGCGAGGATCTATCTGGTCGGATTGATCGTGGTGCAACTGCCCACGGTGATCCTCAACCCTCTTCGTCAGGAGCTCACCGGCCAGAGCCTCTCTGCATCGGACCTCGTCGCCACCATGGTCTTCGGCACGGTCATCGTGGTCGCCACCTCGGCCTACGGCTCATGGAGTCGCACACGCCGTCAGGTGATCGCCGACTTCCAGAGGGAGGTGAATGGGGAGACGATCGGGACCCTTGCCCGCGGCGAGGCCGTTGCCCGAGCGACCAGGGATGCGGCCCTCATCCTCCATGGCAGCGTGCAGACGCAGCTGTATGCGGCGGCGATGGCGCTGGATGAGGCGGCGAGGTCAGGCGACCTCGGGGAGGTGAACCACGCTCTCGTCCGGGCCAGGGCGGTGCTCAAGGAGCCGGGGATCGAGCGGCTGGACGTGTCGTCCGAAACCCTCCAGGAGTTGCTCGATTCCCGGGTCACGCAATGGAACGGCCTGCTTACGGTGTCGGTGAACCTGGATCCGCGTGTGGCAGCGATGGTGGGTGACGCGGCGGCGCATGTCGCTGCGGTGATGGAGGAGGGGATCGCCAACGCCTTCCACCACGGCTCGGCGACAAATGTCGAGGTGGTAGTGGTCGATGACGGCGCCGGTGCGGTGGTCACGGTGACCGATGACGGGGCGGGTCCGGCGGGCGGATCGCCCGGTCTCGGCAGTCGACTGTTTGCTACCGGGGGATTGCCATGGCGCCTCGAAGGTGTCGATAGCGGCTCCCGGCTAGTCGTTCGAGTGAGGTCCGGCGACTGACGAGTTGACCTGAGTCACGCTGCGATGTCGAGCACCATCACGTCGTCGTCGACCAGCGCGGTGATGTCATCGACGTCGGAGGTGAGGACGACGACGGGCCGCGGCAGTGACGACGCAAGTTCAGCGACCAGAGCATCGAGGGTGACGTTGCCTCTCATCGCGCGGCGACCGATGCGCTCGCCGGCAGCACGCCCGAGGTGCTCGTCGACGACCCGGATGGTGAGTGAGGCGAGGAGCCGATGGATGTGCGCATCGCGGGGATGGCCCCGCAGCACCTCGGTCAGGGTGGCGGCAGTGGTCAAGACATCGGCGCCGTCCTCCTGCCACCGTCGGAGGGCTCCCCGTGCGTCAGAGTGCTCATCTGCCGCAGTGGTCAACGCGGTTGCGTCCAGCACTACTGACCTGATTGGTAGGCCTCGTACTTTGCCCACATCGCCTCCAGCTTCTTGTCCAGTCGGGCTTCGTCCTCTGCGCTCGGGGGCCCGTAGAGGTCGTCCATGTAGTCGAGGAAGTCGATGAGCGCGAGGCGTCGCTCCTCGCGGGCGAGGACCTCGGAGACATAGGCGGAGAAGTTGGTGTCCGCCGCGCGCGCCGCGATTCGGGCCTTCAGTGCTGCCGGCATCGTGATGCTGACCTTGTCGAAGGGCCCAGCCAGGAGGTTGACGAAGGCGTCCTCGACGGCACTGCCGGGCGCAGAGGCCTCGGCGGCCGGCTCTGGGGTGGGCTCAGCGGTCATAGGGTGATCCTACCGACGGTAGGATCACGAGATCAACGCTTTGGACGGCTCAGAACGGTCACCGATCCCACGAACGCGCCGTTCACCGTGCCGATGAACGTCAGCACAACAACCCAGAGGACGAAGCCGGCGGTGGTGGGCGCGGGGCCCGAAGGATCCCGGGGGTTGAGGGCGATGAGCAGCAGTGAGAGCGCGAAGCCGATCGCCGCGCCCAGGCCGAGGCACCGGCGCAGGACCGGTGCCGGCCCCCGCTCGTGCTGCATCCTCCACAGACGCGGAATCCCCGTGCCGAGCACGACGACGGCGGCGACGAGGCCGGCGATGACCCACAGGAAGCCCAGGGGCGGCGGGAAGTCCGATCCCGCCAGCAGGATGACGAGCCACCCAACGCCGAAGCCACCGGCGATAAGCCACGGTCGACTGATGCTCAGAACGCCCAGTCCTCTTCGAGCAGCGACTCCTGCATGACCAGCCGAAGTGGCTCCATGCGCAGGATCGCCGGCGCACCCTCCAGCAGCTCGTTGAGCGATCCGACCATGGTCGCGAAGCCCTGCGACGCCCGGTGCTCGGTCTCCGCGTCCTCGTCCTTGAACACCTCGAACAGCCACACGAGGTTGTCGTCGTCTGCGTCCATGGACACCAGGAACACCTCGGTGCCGGGCTCCTCGGCCAGGCCGTCGGCGTACGTGTTGAGGGTGTCCAGCAGTGCCGGGCGCATCCCGGCCTTCGCGGTGAGACGGACAACCATGGCCTTGCGCCCCGGGAGCAGCGCCTGGACGGGCGCGTCGAGCTCCTCCTGCTCGTCCATCTCGTCATTCATGCCGCTGGCCTCACGCCACGTTCGCGACGTACCACTCGTAGGTGCTGGCGAGCCCGTCCCGCAGCGTGATGCCGGGCTTCCAGCCGAGCGCGTTGATGCGGCTGGTGTCGAGGAGCTTGCGGGGCATGCCGTCCGGCTTCGAGGTGTCCCACTCGATCGTGCCCTTGAAGCCGACGACGTCGGCAACGGTCTCGGCGAGCTCACGGATCGGGAGGTCCTCGCCCCAGCCGACGTTGATGGTCTCGGGTGAGTCGTAGCAGTCGAGCAGCATCAGGCACGCCTGCGCGAGGTCGTCGACGTGCAGGAACTCCCGCCGCGGTGCTCCGGTGCCCCACACGGTGACGGTGGGCGCACCACTGACCTTCGCCTCATGGAAGCGGCGGATGAAGGCGGGCAGCACGTGCGACGTCTCGAGGTCGAAGTTGTCCTTGGGGCCGTACAGGTTGGTCGGCATGGCCGAGATCCAGTGGCGGCCGTACTGCTCGCGGTGGGCCTCGATGTAGTAGATGCCCGAGATCTTCGCCATCGCGTACGCCTGGTTGGTCGGCTCGAGCGGACCCGTCATCAATGACGACTCCCGAATCGGCTGGGTCGCGTGGCGCGGGTAGATGCAGGACGATCCGAGGAACAGCAGCCGGTCGACGTCGATGGCGTGCGCGGCGTCCATGATGTTGGTCTGGATCAGGATGTTGTCCTTCAGGAACTCCACCGGGTAGGTCGAGTTCGCCATGATCCCGCCGACCTTGGCCGCGGCGTCGATGACGACGTCGGGCCGTGCCTGGCTGATCGCGTCCATGGTGGCCTCGCGGTCACGAAGGTCCAACTCGGCGGACCGCCAGCCGACGATCTCGCCCACGCCCGCAGCCTCGAGGGCCCGTACGATCGCCGATCCGACGAGCCCGTTGTGGCCGGCGACGTAGACCTTGGCATTCGGCCAGTCGATCCGCATGCGGGCAAGTGTGGCACAGCAGTCATCGTCTGGACCCGTGCTGTTCGCCGCTCCAGTGCAAGGATTCACCCATGCGCGTCGTCACGGTCGAGCAGCTGAAGAGCGCCCTCGGCAGCCTTCCCGACAATCCTCGTGTCGTCGCCTCCGGGAACTTCGCGACGCCGACGGTCATCCTCAATGCCCTCGACGAGACGGTGCCCGAGTACCGCCTGCACATGCTGAATGCCCAGCGGCCCATTCCCGATCGGGCGGGAGTGACGTACGAGACCGCGTTCGTCGGGCCCGCGATGCGCCGGCATGACCGACTGCACTACATCCCATGCCGCCTCAGCCTCGTCCCCGTGCTGTACCGGGAGCAGTACCGTCCCGATGTCGTCCTGCTGCACACGTCCGCGCGACGCCATGACACCGTGAGCCTGGGCACCGAGGTGAACGTCCTGCCCGCGGCTATCGAGGCGGTGCGGGAGCGTGGTGGTCTCGTCATCGCGCAGGCCAACGTCCGCATGCCCTACACGTACGGTGATGCGCAGGTATACGAGCACGAGATCGACTTCCTCGTCGAGGTGGACGAGCCGCTCCCGTCGCCAGCCTCAAGGCCCCTCGACGAGGCATCGCGTCAGATCGGCGCGCTCATCGCGGAGCGCGTCGCGGACGAGTCGACCCTGCAGCTCGGCATCGGGGCCGTGCCGGATGCGGTCCTGTCCGCCCTGACCCCCCGACGTGGCCTGCGGATCTGGACGGAGATGTTCAGTGACGGGGTGCACGAGCTACACCGCAGCGACGCGCTCGACACCGATGTACCGATCACCGCCTCGTTCATCTTCGGCTCGCAGGAGCTGTACGAGTGGGTGCACCTGAACAAGCGGATCCGCCTGCTGCGCACCGAGAAGACGAACGCGCCGGGAGAGATCGCGCGCCAGGCGCGCATGACCAGCGTGAACGCGGCACTCGAGGTCGACCTGTTCGACCAGGCGAATGCCAGTCGAGTCAGGGGCACGATCTACTCGGGCTTCGGCGGCTCCACGGACTTCATCGTCGGTGCCCTGCACTCCCGAGGTGGGCAGGCCTTCATGGCCCTGCCGTCATGGCACGCGAAGGCGGATGTGTCGACGATCGTGCCGCTCATCAGCGAGCCGGTGACGAGCTTCCAGCACAGCTGGGTCGCGACCGAGCACGGTCTCGCGCAGTGCTTCGGCTGCAGCGAGGGCGATCAGGCGCGCAACATCATCGATCGCGCCGCCCACCCGGATGCACGTGACGAGCTTCGTGAGGCGGCCGGGCACATGGGCCTGCTGTAACTCTGGGCGGTACGCCTTCTCAGGCGCGCGTGTCGGGGATACGGTGCACGCATGGCCACGACGAAGCGCATCGCCACCGCGACACTCGCCTCTGCCGGACTGATGGCCGCCATGGTCTTCAGCGCGCTGCCGGCCGCGTCCGCACCCGGGGATCCGCCGGACACCACTGGCGGCCCAGCAAGCCAGGTGGACCCAAATGACCCCACGGCCGACATGAGCAACCGTCCGGCGATCGCCAGCTGGGCGTTCTCCGAGAATGCGGCTGCGGGTGCCGGGGTGGATCTCACCGTGGCTCCGCTGGCGGGAAATGAGGGGTCCGGGAGCCGGGCTGGCGTCACTCTCGCGGTCGCGGAGCCGCAGAGGTCAGCGCAGGACCGGAACCAGTGGGTCATGACGGCGACGCTGTCGAAGAAGGGGGCCACGGGCCCGGTCACCTTCCGTCTAGTGCGCACGGTGTCCGAGGGTCGCTACACAGTGCCGAAGCAGGACACCGTGCGATCGGTCAGGGTCGGCGGTGCGCGGCAGGCCCAGGTGACATTCACCCTCTCCGGGCGGTCGAGCGCATCGCGCGACTACACCCTCATCACCACGTACGAGCCCGATGCGAGGGCCGCCGCGCGGGGACTGGCCGGGATGACGGTCAACCGGTACGTCTCCCTCAGGTGACCTGCAGCGCAGAGAACAAGATCCCCTTGCTGCGTCACTAGGTGAGCAAGATCTGGCGATTTCGGCTCACCTACTGACGCAGTAACGGGGACGTGGCGAGCCAATAGGCTGCGGGCATGTTCTCGCGGAAGGCACGTGCGGCCGCCCCGGTCCTGCCACCGGGGAAGTACCGGATGGGCGGCGAGCACTTCAAGGACGACGTCGTCTTCATCGCCACGGCCGTGCGGGACGTGCAGCGCCTGGAGGACTACTGCGGGCTGACCCGCGACTCGCGCCTGCTCGACTGGGGGTGCGGCGCCGGGCGCCTCGCCGTGGGGGTTCGTGAGCGCTACGCCGACCAGGGCGGCCGCATCGCGGACTACCACGGCGTCGACATCCAGCCCGAGCTCATCGTCTGGGCGGATGCCCACCTCGCCGGCCCGGGTTACCGGTTCACCCTGCTCGACGTCGGCAACGAGCGCTACAACCCCGATGGCAGCCCCGAACGCACCCTCGGGGCCGAGCCGGGCGCCGTCGACGTCTTCTACGCGTATTCGGTCTTCTCCCACATGAACGACGAGGACACCCCCGCCTATCTGGGCCTCATCGCCGAGGCCCTCGACCTCACCGGCCGGGCGTTCGTGACCTGCTTCGTCGAGGAGGACGTGCCCGGCTGGGAGGAGAACCCCGAGGGCTACGGGCCCCTGGAGTGGAAGGGGCGCCTGCACTGCACCCGCTTCTCCCGTCGGCACTTCGAGGACCACGTGAACGCCGCGGGCCTGGCCGTCGACCGGTTCGAGTACGGCCGGGAGACGGACGGCCAGAGCCTGTACGTCCTGCGGCGTCGTGAGCAATAGCAAGGGATTCGGCGCGCGTCGGTCGCACGGTCGGAGGGTCCTGCTGGGTTAGGGTCGACGGGAGTCCTGTCCTCTCCTGAAAGGCCCTGTGAGCATGCGCCGTGCCCTCACCGCAGCCGTCCTGACCGTCGCCCTCGCCGCATCGGGGGCCGCGCTGGCCGCTCCCGCCGGCGCCGACTCCTCAGGGGGTCCGGTCACCGACGTCAACCTCGGCATGCACATCCCCCAGATCTCCCAGGGTGAGCAGACGACCGTCAACGAGGGCTCAGTGCGCCTCTGGGACTCCGGCGTCACGTGGGGCCAGGTCGAGCAGAAGAAGGGCAAGTACTGGTGGAACGGCCTCGACGCCGCGATCGCCAACGCCAACCAGCAGAACCTGCAGATCCTCTACGTGCTCGGCTCGACCCCGAAGTGGGCGGCTGCCAACCCCAAGCAGGGCAAGTACCCCAACAAGGGCGCGGCGTCGATGCCCAAGAACATGAAGGACTGGACCGACTGGGTCACCGCCGTCGTGAAGCGCTACGGCGCGTCCATCGACGCGTACCAGATCTGGAACGAGGCGAACCTGCCGACGTTCTGGGAGGGCACGCCCAAGCAGATGGCGCAGTTGACCGTCGAGGCGTCGAAGATCATCCGCAAGTACGACCCGAGCGCGAAGATCGTGGCCGCCAGCACGACGGTGCGCCTGCAGAGCGCGTACAAGAAGTTCTTCCCGAAGTACCTGAAGTCGCTGAAGAAGGCCGGCTGGCCGGTCGACGTCATCTCCTTCCACGGGTACCCGGCCGCGAACGGGACGCCCGCGGATCGCGTCACGTACATCAAGCAGGTGCAGGCCGACATGGCCAAGGCCGGTGTCCCGTCGAGCAAGGCCCTGTGGGACACCGAGGTCAACTACGGCATCGCCGGTCCGGGAGCCATCCCCCGCCAGGTGATCACCGGTGCGAATGCAGCGGGGTGGACGGCGGCCACGTACCTCGACAACGTGCTCTACGGCATCGATCGCGGCTACTGGTACTACTGGTACAACAACTCCAACCTCGTCGGCATCCAGATGTACACGGGCACTGAGGGGGCCATCGGCTACCAGACCGTGCGCACCTGGCTCAGCGGGTCCTTCTACTCCTGCCAAGAGGGCAAGGGCGGTGCGCCCAACGTCTGCCAGTTCGGCGATGCGGTGAACCCTGACGTGGTCGCGTGGCTGGACTCGGGGTCGGCTACCTTTACGGTGCCCGCGAACGTGACCCAGACCTGCAATGCGCTGAACCAGTGCACGCCGGTCGCCGCTGGGTCCCAGGTGACGATTGGGAGCATGCCGCAATGGTTCGGAAACCCCGCCAGCTAGTCCTCGCCTCTGCGGCGGTCGCCGCCGTTGGCCTCGTGCTCGCGGGGTGCTCCTCAGGGGGCTCGGGCGACGCACCCGCGGCCGAGAGTCCGACCGCCCCGGCGGAGTCGGCGGCACCGTCCGTTCCCGGCATCCCGTCGTCGCTGATCGGCATGCACATCGAGGGGGCCGAGGGCGGGGCCTGGGCATCCGCCCCATTCGGCGCGCTGCGCCTGTGGGACAACGGCACGGCGTGGTCGCAGATCGAGCTCGAGCCCGGCGTCTACAAGTGGGACAACCTCGAGGGCATCCTCGAGAACGCACAGTCCAAGGGCATGACCGACGTCCTGATGGTGCTCGGCACCACTCCGGAGTGGAACGCCAAGGAGATCGGCCCCGACGACTACCCGCAGCCCGGTGCGGCCAGCGCCCCGAAGGACCTCGCGGCCTGGGACTCGTGGGTCACCGAGGTCGTCACCCGCTACAAGGGCCGCATCTCGTCGTACCAGATCTGGAACGAGGCGAACCTCAAGAACTTCTGGAACGGCACGCCGGAGGAGATGGCCGACCTGACCAAGCGGGCCTACGACATCATCAAGAAGATCGACCCGGATGCCCTCGTCGTGTCAGCGTCGCCGTCGACGCGCCTCACCGGCCCGTACGAGAAGTTCTTCCCGGCATACCTGAAGGCGCTCGGCGAGAAGGGCTGGCCGGTCGACGTCTTCGCAGTCCACACCTACCCGGCGGCCGACGGCGACCCGTCGGCGCGCGGTGCGCTGCTGGATGCGGTGAAGGCCGACCTGACGGAGGCCGGTGCCCCCGACCTGCCGCTGTGGGACACCGAGCTGAACTACGGCCTCGCCGGTCCCGGCGACCTGCCCAAGCAGGACATCGCCGGTGCGCGGGCTGCCGGCTTCGTCGTCCGCACCTACATCGACGACCTGCGCTACGGCGTCGACCGCTCCTACTGGTACATCTGGACGCCCCGCGGTCCCTACGACCTCCTCGGCGTGCAGGCCTTCCCGGGCTCGGAGGCCGAGCAGGGCTTCTTCGCGCTGGAGAACTGGGTGCTGGGCTCGCAGTTCGAGGGGTGCGAGGAGGCGTCGGGCGCGGTCACGTGCACGTTCAGCCGTGACGGCTCCTCCTGGGTCGTGGCGTGGGCGCAGAGCGGTGAGGTGCCCTACACCGCGCCGGAGGGCACCGCACTGGTGTGTGACCCGCTGGCCAACTGCACGGAGTCGTCCGGCGGTGCCGCAGTGACGCTGACCGACGTGCCGGTGCGGTTCTACACGCAGTAGGCGGGGTTCCACGTCCCACAACTGGTTGACGACTGGTTGATCCGGGCCTACCGTGCCGGCATGACCGTCACCGTGGGGGCCTTCGAGGCCAAGACGCACCTGTCCGAGCTGCTGGCGCGAGTCGAGGCGGGCGAGCAGGTCACCATCACCAAGCATGGACGGCCCGTGGCCCGGCTCGTCCCGGTCACCGACTCCCCCGCCACACGTGACTGGGCTGAGTTCTGGCGTCGCGTGGATGAGCACCGCGTCAACCTGCCGTCGCGCATGACCATCAAGGAGGCCATCGAGGAGGGTCGCGCGTGAATGCCGTCGTCCTCGACAGCTCCCTGGCGCTGGAGTGGTTCGCCCACGACGCCATCCCCGAGGCGCTCGAGAGGCGCTCCCTCCTTGACGACCACGCGGTTCTGGTCCCGCATCTGTGGCGTTTCGAGGTCACGAGCGTTCTGACGCGTTGGCGTCGGCAGGGCAAGGTTTCCGCGGCGACCTCGGCGCACGTGCTCGGGGAAATTCTGAGCCTGCCTGTGGCCACGGTCGAGGAGGGCTCGCTGGAGGCTGTGATGTCGCTGGCTGTCGCGTACGAGCTGTCGGCCTACGACGCCACCTACCTCCATGTGGCCATGCTCACTGGCGAGCCGCTCGCGACGCTGGACACCTCGTTAGTGCGGGCAGCCAAGGTGGTCGGGGTCGTGTGCGTCTGAGGCGGCCACCCAGGACCGGTCAGGAAACCGGGGTTCCGGCCCTGCGCTGCTACCGTGGTCGGTGAGGAGGTGCTGCGTGTCGCTGGAGGAGAGCAAGCCGGCCGTCGATCCCGTGACGGGGTCCGCCGCCGCTTCCGACGACATCCACCACACCATCCCCCTGGTGATGCCCTCGCGCATCGGCTGGGCCGAGGCGCACTCCCACCGGGATCGGGCGCACCTGCGCCGCGACCCGCTGCGGGTCTACGCGACGCGAGCGGTCGTGCTCGACCTGCTGGCCATCATCGTGGCCGGCATCACCGGCTTCATCCTGCGCTGGGCCATCCCGTACTCCGTCGAGCTCAACGACCCCACGTACGTGTCGTTCGTGATCGTCGTGGTCGCCGCCTGGATGGCGGTCCTGGTGCTGCGCGGCGCCTATGACACCCGGATCCTCGGCGTGGGCTCGGAGGAGTTCAAGCGGGTCGTGGCTGCCACGGCTGTCGTGTTCGCGGCGATCGCGCTGGTGGCCTTCGCCCTGAAGCTCGAGCTGTCGCGCGGCTTCGTCCTGATCACGTTCGTCGTGGGCCTGGTGCTGCTGCTTATCGTGCGCTGGAGCCTGCGCGCCTGGCTGCGGCACGAGCGCCGCTACGGGCACTTCCTGCACCGTACGGTCGTCATCGGTCGCGGTGATGCGATGACCGACATCGTCGACCTGCTCGACCGCGATCCGGTTGCCGGGTTCACCGTCGTCGACGTGATCGACGAGCTCTCGCTCGATGCGACGGAGGACCAGCTCGACTCGTGGCTCGACGAGGTCATGACGCGGATCGCCCTGGAGGACGCCGACACCGTGGCGGTGGCCAGCTCGCCGGCCCTCGGCCCGCGCGTGATCCAGCGGCTTGCATGGCGCCTCGAGGGTCCGCGTGTCGACCTGCTCGTCGCTCCCGCAGTCGGCGACGTGGCCGGTCCGCGCGTCACGATGCGCATGGCCGCCGACCTGCCGCTGCTGCACCTTGACGAGCCCTACCTCACCGGCCCGAAGCGCGCGATCAAGCGCTCGCTCGACATCGTCGTCGGGGGAGTGCTCTTCCTGCTCTTCCTGCCCTTCATGCTCGTCGCGGCGGTCGGCGTGAAGCTCACCAGCCCCGGGCCGATGCTGTACTTCCAGGACCGGGTGGGCCGCGGCGGTCAGATCATCCGCATCGCGAAGTTCCGGACCATGTACGTCGGGTCGGACCAGATCCGTGACGAGGTCATCGGCGCGCCCGATGAGGGCATTGCCGACCGCTACAAGGCCGATCCCCGGATCACGCCGTTCGGCCGCTTCCTGCGCCGCTGGTCGGTCGACGAGATGCCGCAGGTGGCGGCCGTCATCGCCGGATCCATGTCGCTGGTCGGCCCGCGTCCGGTGCTCGTCGACGAGATGCCGCTGCTCGGTGATGCCGACCACCGTCGTCACCTCACCAAGCCCGGCCTGACAGGCCTGTGGCAGGTGTCGGGGCGCAAGACGACGGACTGGGAGGAGCGCATGCGCCTGGACCTGGAGTACATCGAGAACTGGTCGCCGGCGCTCGACCTCGTCATCGTCGCCAAGACGGTCAAGGCCGTCGTCGCGGGCGACGGGGCCTACTGAGCAGCGCTCAGCCCCCCTCAAGCACGCCTGAGGCACCCGTCAGCGCCCCTGGAACCCCGAGGGCCGCTCCTATACTCACGAGGTGTCTGTGAGCCGTCCACGCCTTGTGCTGGGCGGCCTTCTCATCGCCGGGGTCGGCGGACTCGTGCTGTGGATGCAGGCGGGCCTGGCGTGGTCGACGGCGAACCTCGCCCTGGGCGGCTACGGGCTGCAGGACAACCTCGCCGCCGCGGCCGAGGGGCTCACCGCGGGCGACTACGCCGTGGCGCAGAGTCACTACGAGGACGCCGAGGACGCGACCGTGCTCATGCAGAAGTCCGTCGACATCGCGCCCTTCGTCCTCGCCGGCCGAGTCCCCGGAGTGGACGTGGCGGTCGAGAACTGGCTCCGGGTGGTGGATGCCTCCTCGGCTCTGACAGTCGCGACGGGCGACCTCATCACCCTCTACGGCGACCTGTCGGGCAAGGGGAGCGGGGCGAAGATCTTCTCCGAAGGGGCCATCGACCTCGCGCGGCTGTCCGATGTGCCGGATCGTGTCACGGGAGCCAGCACGGCCCTCGAGGCCGCTCAGGGGGATCTCGAGGCGATCGTCGCGACGACGATGCCCTCACGCCTTCTTGACGAAGTGCGCGAGGAGGCCCTCGCCGAGATGCAGCCCGTGCAGGACGCGGTCGCGTCGCTCGAGGGCATCGCGCCCGTGCTGCCCGACGCGCTCGGCGCGAACGGTCCGCGCCGCTACCTCATCGCGATCGGCAACCAGGCGGAGATGCGCGCCGCGGGGGGTGCACCGCTCACCTTGATCATGGTCGAGTTCAACGAGGGCCGGATCTCCATCCCGATCAAGGGCCCGACGAGCACGCAGCTGTTCCCACCGCTGAACGCACCCGTCGACTGGTGGGGTCCGGGCGACAACCCGTTCTTCGCGACGAATCCGCGTACGGCACCCTTCGTCGTCACCAACACGCACCCGAACCTGCTGTTCTCCGCACGCGAGATGGCCGAGTCGTGGGTGGGTGGCGACTACCCGTCGGTCGATGGAGTGATCACGCTCGACCTGACGGCCATCGCGGCGGTGCTTGACGCGACGGGCCCGGTCGAGTCGGAGGTGTACGGGACGGTCGACGGCACCCGCCTGGGCCAGATCCTGCTGATCGACGCCTACCAGGAGTTCGGGCAGGAGGGCGCGGTCGATCGGCAGAACGCGAACCAGGAGCTGCTCAACACGCTGCTCGAGCGGCTGCTGGGCGGCGAGGACCTCGTCAACGCGGCCCAGGCGATCACGAGCACCGCGCCGGGCCGCCACTTCCAGGCGTGGATGCGCAACCCGGAGCTGCAGCGCCTCGCCATGCGCTCGGGCGCAGCCGGGCAGGTCGACGATCCCGGCATCGGCGACTGGTCCGCGGTCTACACGCAGAACGGCAACCAGAGCAAGGTCGACGTCTTCCAGCAGCGCA
>JAFMFD010000130.1 GCA_017856385.1 Actinomycetota bacterium | reverse complement strand
CTGGGATCCGACGGCCCGACCTGTCCCGGCCCTCGGGCGCGATGTCGCGCGCGCTGGCCTCGATGACGGCGCCGTGGGGATCGTGCTCGACGTCGCGGGCCCGGTGCGGGCCGTGCTCGACGGCCCGGCCTTCGCCGTGCTCGCCGACGACGTGGACCTCGCGCGCGTCGACGCCCTGGTGCAGGCGGCCCTCGCGCCGCTCACCGCGGATGGGTGGGCCGAGGTCGGGGTGGTCCGGGGGGAGCCGGCCGAGGTGGTGGACGTCCTTGTTCGCGTCGGCGCCCGCCACGGGGCGCACCCGGACGGGCGGCAGGCCGCGGACCTGCTGCGCCAGGCGGCCGCGATCCTGCAGGACCGGGCGGACCTGCAGCGGATGGTCCCCGGCGGCATCGGCGTGACCGGCTGGTAGCCTTGCCCCGATTGACCCGGTCCTCGTGGCCGGGTCGCGCAAGCGGAGTCCTCACTCCCACCTGACGGCCGCTCGTCGTGCCCCGCACGCGAAGCCGACCAGGTCCCGCGCAGCGGTCCCCGTGGACCCCTGCCGTCGAGGCCTTCGTGCGCGCTGCGCCGAGGGCCTTCTGCCTTCCTGGAGCAGATCGTCGAGCACGAGCAGCGAGGAGGCGCCATCAGCGTCGAACCACGGATCAATGACCGTATCCGCGTGCCGGAGGTCCGACTCGTCGGACCGGCGGGCGAGCAGGTCGGGATCGTCCGCATCGAGGACGCCCTGCGCCTGGCCGTGGAGGCCGATCTCGACCTCGTCGAGGTGGCCCCGATGGCCAAGCCCCCGGTCTGCAAGCTCATGGACTTCGGCAAGTTCAAGTACGAGGCGGCGCTCAAGGAGCGCGAATCGCGCAAGAACCAGACGCACACGGTCATCAAGGAGATGAAGCTCCGCCCGAAGATCGACCAGCACGACTACGAGACCAAGAAGGGTCACGTCGAGCGGTTCCTGAAGGCGGGCGACAAGGTGAAGATCACGATCATGTTCCGCGGTCGTGAGCAGAGCCGACCGGAGCTGGGCCTGCGACTGCTGGCCAAGCTCGCGGAGGACGTCACCGAGCTCGGCTTCGTCGAGGCGACCCCCAAGCAGGACGGTCGCAACATGATCATGGTTCTCGCGCCCCACCGGAAGAAGTCCGACGTCGCCAAGGACGCGGCCCGCACCCGGGCCACCACGGAGATCGACGACATTCCCGCCGCTGAGAGCGCCTGACCCCAGACCACCGAACCCGCCGGCCCCACGGCCGGCTGCTCCCCACCTCGGCCCCTCGGGGCCGCCCGGAAGAACGAGGAAGGCACCATGCCGAAGCAGAAGACGCACAGCGGCGCCAAGAAGCGCTTCAAAGTCACCGGCTCGGGCAAGATCACGCACGAGCAGACCAACCGCCGCCATCTGATGGAGGTCAAGTCCAGCAAGCGCAAGCGCAAGCTGGAGGCCGACAAGGTGCTGTCGCCCGCGGATACCAAGACCGCCAAGAAGCTGCTGGGTCACTGACCCCCGGCGGGCCCCCGCCCGCACGCCCTCGGGCGATCCCTGACCCCACGATGCACAGGAGAACGACATGGCACGCGTGAAGCGCGCAGTGAATGCACAGAAGAAGCGCCGCGAGACCCTGGAGCGGGCCTCCGGGTACCGCGGGCAGCGCTCGCGGCTCTACCGCAAGGCCAAGGAGCAGGTCACCCACTCGCTGGTCTACGCCTACGCCGACCGCCGCACCCGCAAGGGCGACTTCCGTCGGCTCTGGATCCAGCGGATCAACGCCGGGTGCCGCGCCAACGGCATGACGTACAACCGCTTCATCCAGGGCCTCAAGGCCGCGGGTGTCGAGGTCGACCGCCGCATGCTCGCTGAGCTCGCCGTCAATGACGCACCCGCCTTCGCGGCCCTCGTCGACGTGGCTCGCTCGAACCTGCCCGCCACGGCCGCCTGACCCGGCACATCGCGTGCCGGACGAGCTGCCCACGCTGACGTCGACCTCCTCGGATCGCGTCAGGGCGGTTCGCGCCCTGCACATGCCCTCCGGGCGGCGCAAGGCCGGACGGTTCCTCGTCGAGGGCCCCCAGGCGGTGCGCGCTGCACTCGATGCGGGCGTCGTGGTCCATGAGCTCTTCGTGGACGACGACGCCCGCATCGCCTTTCCCGGGATCCTCGCCGACGTGGAGCGTGCGGGCGTGCCGGTCGTGACCGCGCAGACTCGCGTCCTCGCGGCGATGGGCCAGACCGCGACCTCCCAGGGCCTACTGGCGGTCTGCGACCTGCTGGATCCCGGCCGGCTGTCCGACGTCCTGGACATCCCTGCGCCTGTACTGATCCTCGATCGAGTCGCTGATCCCGGAAATGTCGGCACGATCATCCGCACGGCCGAGGCCGTGGGCGCTGCGGGCGTGGTCCTGACCCCCGGGTGCGCCGATGTCCATGGCGGCAAGGTCGTCCGCGCCACGACCGGGTCCCTCTTCCGGCTGCCCGTCGTTCCGGACGTCCCTCTCGAGTCGGCCCTCGATGCGGTGCGTGCCGCGGGCCGGGCGGTGGCGGTCGCCACGGGCGATGGCGAGGAATCCCTCTTCTCCGCCGTCGACTCGCGGATGGTGTGCCCGCGGACGTGCTGGGTGATCGGATCGGAGGCCCACGGGGTCAGCGACCTGGCCCGGGAGCGGGCCGACATCACGGTGCGGATCCCCATGGCCGAGGGCGTGGAGTCCCTCAATGCCGCGATCTCGGTGGCCGTGTTGATGTACGTCACAGCCCACGGGGCGCGGAGCGGCGCGTTCGGCCCCCATGGGTTCAGGTGAGAGACTGGTCCCATGAATCCTGCCGACTACGTGACCCTTCCCGCGTTCGAGCAGACCGGGTACGTCGTCCTCGACTCCTACGACCAGGCGCAGGACCCCCGCGAGTGGGAGCAGTTGGCCTTCGTCGACTGGAAGTCCTCCGGCGACACGCGGTTCGCGCCTCTGGCGAGCGCCTACGGCGACCTCGAGTGCAACGGGTTCTGGAACCACACTCCGCCGAAGACCGACAAGGACGGCGTCTGGGTGCCGGAGAACATCGCCGTGGCGCCGCGCCTGGTGGCCCGGGCCCAGGAGCCGGGCGCGAACATCGGGCGCTGCCGCGTCATCGAGTTGCAGCCCAACACCTACGGCGAGACGCTCTACAACCTGCACCGCGACGACAACAACCGGCTCAACCCCGAGGGCACCGGCTGGATCGTGCGGGCGTTCTTCAACCTCACCGACGACCCCGACACCATGATGGTCCTGCGTGAGGACCGCGACGATCCGTCGACGGAGACCCGCATCCCGCTGCCCGCGGGAGCGCAGGCGATCATCGACACGCAGCGGCTGTGGCACGCGGTGTGGCACCCGAGCGATCGGGCGCGCTACTGCCTGATCACCTCCTACGAGAGCGGCCCAGAGCTCGACGCCTACATCACCGCCAAGAACGGCGTGAGCTGGGTGCCCAGCCACCCGATCGATCCGCAGGTCGCGGCGGAGGGTGAGGCGACGGCCCAGGCCAAGCGCGACGCCCGGGCCGCTGCGCTCGCCGCCCGTGGCCAGGACCCGACGTTCGGTGACGGCTCGCTCAAGGCGGGCGCGGCCATGGAGGTCCTGTCCGAGGCCTGACGCTGACGCGCCCCTGCCCGCACCACCCGAGGAGAGGACGACCGTGACGACGACGGCCATGCCGACCGCCGTGCCCTACGACGCAGTGCTCGACGAGCTCGAGGCTGAGGCGATCCACATCTACCGCGAGACCGCGGCCGCCTTCAAGAACCCCGTCCTGCTCTACAGCATCGGCAAGGACTCCTCGGTCCTCCTGCATCTCGCCGTCAAGGCCTTCGCGCCGGCACCGATCCCGTTCCCCGTCATGCACATCGACACCGGCTGGAAGTTCCGCGAGATGATCGAATTCCGTGATCGTCGCGCGGCCGAGCTCGGTCTGGACCTGCGGATCGCCCAGAACAAGGCGGCGATCGCCGAGGGAGTCACGCCGTTCACCCACGGCACCCACGAGTACACGCGGCTGATGAAGACGGTCGCGCTGCGCGAGGGGATCGACCGCTACGGCTTCGACGCGGCGGTCGGCGGTGCCCGGCGGGATGAGGAGCGCAGCCGGGCCAAGGAGCGGATCTTCAGCCTTCGCGAGCCGGGCCACCAGTGGGATCCGCGCAAGCAGCGCCCGGAGTTCTGGCGCACCGCCAACACGCAGCTTGCTCCAGGGCAGTCGATGCGGGTGTTCCCGCTGTCGAACTGGACGGAGCTCGACATCTGGAAGTACATCCAGCGGGAGAGCATCCCGATCCCGGACCTGTACTTCGCCAAGCCGCGCCCGGTGGTGCGGCGCG
>JAFMFD010000045.1 GCA_017856385.1 Actinomycetota bacterium | reverse complement strand
GAAGCAGCGCGGGCTGGTGGCACTGAGAACGATGAGGCAGCGCGGCCGTCGAGCAATCATGCTCGACGGCCGCGCTGCGTCCTGCCCGTATCGCGGAGGTCGCTCAGTCAAGGCGGCGTGCTACTGCGCGCAGCCGTGAGGCGACACGGCCACGAAAGCCCCCCCGACGCCGCTCGTTTCGCACTCCCGCACGCCCGCGATCAGCAAAGTATGGGAGCAGGAGATCCTCCATCCGATACAGGCCGGGCGCCCGGTCAAAGACGTGCCGCGCTGCGAAGATCGCACCGTTGCCGAACGCCTCCCGCGAGATCGCCTCGTGCCGCAGTCGAACGGTCTGGGCCGGAAAGCCGAACATGATCTCGTGGACGCCGATGATGCCGCCGGCGCGGATCACGTGGATCGTGTCGTCAGGCATGTCGAGCGCTCGGGCCAGCCGAATGGCCGTCCCTGATACTTCGGCCTTCTGGCGGAAGTGCTCCTCCACTATCTGGACGTCCACGTCTGGCGCAATACTTCGAAGCGTCTGCGCCGCAAGCAGCATGAAGTTGATTCCCACGGTGATGTTCGGGGACCACAGGAGTCTCGTCTGCTGTGCCAGTCGCTCGAGCTGGCGCTGCTTCGCCTCCGAGTAGTGGGAGATCGCCGTCACGATTGCGATGCCCCGTTCAGCGGCCGCGGCACCGTAGTAGTCGATACCGCCCTCGGACGAGAAGTCGATGATGACATCGACGGGAGACCCGTCGAGCAAGGTTGCGGCGGTGACTTGGTGCGCAGAGCGCACAACACCTGAATGGTCCGAACCCACACCGAGGAATTCGGACACCGAGCGATGCTCCAGGCTGCCTGATTTGCGCAGTACCCACTCCAACGACAGCTCGGGGTCGGAGAGCAGCACCTTGGCCACGTCGCGACCCGTGCGGCCGAAGCCGACGAGGCCGACCCGCAGTCGGCGATCTGGGTCCCCCTGTGGAGCCGCACTCGTGGTCGGGGCTTGATCGTGGGTGGTGCCGGGCTGGCTCGGCTCAGCTGTGTGGAGCGGAGGCGCGAGCAGTGTGGTGATCGCCATTCTCACTCCCCTCTCTCGGAAATCGAGTGTGCGCGTGCTGTGTGCATCGTGAACCCTCCCTTGAGCTGGCGTGAAACTTCCCCCACCCTCGCCCGCGAATTCCGCGAAACCGCAAGATCTGGCTCTCAGGACGACACCAGTTGTGTCGCAATTGCGTCACAGTGTGGAAGTCCCGCGGAGGGCATGTGCCGACTAGCGGGCGATGACGAGGTTGAATTGATGGATGTGCGGCCCAGACACTGAGCAGCTCACCGTGATGGTGGTTGAGGACGACGACGCGATCCGATTGGTCCTGCGCACCAATCTCGAGGATGAGGGCTACCGGGTGGTCGAGGCGGTGACTGCCGAACAGGCCCTCGTGGAATTCCTCGATCACCAGATCGACGTGGTCCTCATAGATCTTCGCCTGCCTGGAATTCAGGGGCTCGACCTCATCCGCAGTCTACGAGCCGTAACTCAGATTCCGATGATCGTCGTCACGGCCCAGGTGGACAGCCACGATGTGGTCGTCGGTCTGGAGGCTGGCGCGGATGACTATGTGACGAAGCCCTTTGTGGCCAAGGAGCTGATGGCACGCATTCGAACCCTCTTGAGGCGCTCGGGCAACTCGGTGAGCTCCACAGCGGTACTTGTGTGTGGACCCATCGAACTCGATCTGGACTCTGTCGAGGTACGGCTCCACGGCGAGCACATCGAGCTTTCGCGTATTGAGTTCCACGTCCTTGCCGAGCTGATCCGTGCCCGAGGTCGGGTCCTGAGTCGAGACCATCTACTTCGCAATGTCTGGGGCTACGAGGGTGTCGCCGATGGCCGCGTCGTCGACAACCTGGTGTATCGACTGCGTAGCAAGATCGAGCAGGACCCGGCCAATCCCGAGCTGCTGACAACGGTCCGCGGGTTCGGCTACCGAATCCGGGCAGAGCGCACCAGTGGTACTGGAGGCGCTCCCTGAGTCTTGGCGGTTGCGGTGGCGGTTGGACCCGTCCGGAACTTTGGGCCGACGGGTCCCTCGCGTCTCCAGAATTGTTGAAGGGGCACCCCTGTGGGCACCCCTTCAACAATGGCGGTGGCGGTGGGATTTGAACCCACGGTGAAGTTGCCCCCACACGCGCTTTCGAGGCGCGCTCCTTTGGCCGCTCGGACACGCCACCGCGGAAGAGGGTACAAGCACATGAGGGCGGCCCGACGGGCCGCCCTCATGACTGGCGGAGGATAGGGGATTTGAACCCCTGAGGGATTGCTCCCAACACGCTTTCCAAGCGTGCGCCCTAGGCCACTAGGCGAATCCTCCGCGCAGGAGGCTACAGGGATTGCGCGGGCACCCCGTACAGTGGTCTCGACCCCTCGTGCGGCGTCATCGCGTGAACCTCCCCAGGGCCGGAAGGCAGCAAGGATAAGCGTGCTCTGGCGGGTGCGCGGGGGGTCCCGTCGTTCCCCCACAGCCCGCTCCTGCCGTCGGCGTCGGCGACTAGGGTTCACGGCATGTCCATGGCCCTGTACCGCACGTACCGGCCAGCGACCCTGGCGGAGGTCGTCGGTCAGGAGCACGTGACGGGCCCGCTGCGCCGAGCGCTGGAGAGCGATCGGGTGCACCACGCCTACCTGCTGTCCGGTCCGCGCGGATGCGGCAAGACGTCCACCGCACGCATCCTCGCCCGCTCCCTCAACTGCGAGGCCGGCCCGACCCCCGATCCGTGCGGAGAGTGCCAGAGCTGCCAGGACCTCGCACCGAACGGCCCAGGCTCGATCGACGTCATCGAGCTCGACGCGGCCAGCCACGGTGGCGTCGACGACACCCGCGAACTGCGCGAGCGGGCGATGTTCGCGCCGGCCACGTCGCGCTACAAGGTCTACATCATCGACGAGGCCCACATGGTCACGACGCAGGGTTTCAACGCCCTGCTCAAGCTGGTCGAGGAGCCGCCCGAGCACGTGCGTTTCATCTTCGCCACGACCGAGGCCGACAAGGTGCTCTCCACGATCCGCTCGCGCACGCACAATTACACGTTCCGGCTGGTCCCCTCGCGAACGCTGCAGGAGCACCTCGCGCTCGTCTGCGATCGCGAGGGCGTGAAGTACGAGCCTTCGGCGCTCGCACTCGTCGCCCGAGCAGGAGCCGGGAGCGTGCGCGACAGCCTTTCCGTCCTCGGGCAGGTGATCTCCGGCTCCGGGCCGGAGGGCGTGACGTACGCGGAGGCCGTCCTGCAGCTCGGCATGACCGACTCGGCACTGCTCGACGACGTCGTCGCCGCCCTAGCCGATCACGACGGAGCCGCGCTCTTCACCGTCGTCGACCGGGTGATCGAGGCCGGTCATGACCCGCGCCGCTTCGTCACCGACCTGCTGGAGCGCTTCCGCGACCTGATCGTGCTGCAGTCGATCCCCGACGCCGGCGCGCGGGGACTCGTCGAGGGCCCGGACGACCAGCTGGCCGTCGAGTCTGAGCAGGCCCAGCGGTTCAGCCTCGCTGAGCTCACCCGGGCCGCGGAGGTCACCAGCGGTGCGCTCACCGAGCTGAAGGGCGCCACGGCACCGCGACTGCACCTGGAGCTCATGGCCGCGCGCCTGCTTTTGCCGGCCGCCGACACCGATGAGGTGTCGATGCGGGCGCGCCTCGATCAGCTCGAGCGCCGCGTGGCCGCGGCCCCCGCGCACGCGGCCGCCACGTCCGCGCGCGGAACGGCTGAGGTGCCCGCTCCCGCCGCTGAGCCGACCGCCGATGCGGAGGAGCCGGCGCCCGCGAGGTCCAAGCCCCGCCGCCTCTCCGATGTCGCACCCTCCTCCGGGCAGGCGGCCGAGGGCGCGCCGCAGGCGGCAGCGCGAGCCAAGCCGCCCAAGCGCCCGACCGCAGGTGAGGCTCCGGCGCAGGCGGAGCCGCCGGCCGCGGCGTCATCGAAGCAGGCCGAGACCGGCGCGGCCTCATCCCTCACCGTCGAGCAGATCGCGTCGATGTGGCCGGCGGTCCTCGATGCCCTCACCAATTACTCGCGCGTGGCGTGGATGGCGTTCAGCAGCTCGCGTCCGATCTCCCTGTCGGACGGAGACCTCGCCGTCGCGCTGCCTGACGTCGGCACCGTCAAGAACGTGAAGGCCAGCGGCCACGACGAGAGGCTGCGCCAGGCGATCCTCGACGTCCTCCGATTCGACGTGCGCATCGACGTTGTCGTCGCTCCGGACCGCACCGGTCCGGTTTCGGCGCCGGCCACGTCATCGGGCACGAAGTCGGCCGCCGCGACGAGCGCTGCGGCCGCGGCCGAGGACACCCCCAGCCTCGACGACGCGGACGTCGACGACACCACCGGCGTTGACCTCGTCATGCGCGAGTTCGGCGCGACCCAGATCGGCGAGATCGAGACGTGATGCCCGGGACTGATGGCGATGTATGAGGGGATCGTCCAGGACCTCATCGATGAGCTCGGGCGGCTGCCTGGAGTGGGCCCCAAGAGCGCGCAGCGCATCGCCTTCCACATCCTCGCGGCGGACCCAGCCGACGTCAGTCGCCTGGCGGCCGTGCTGCGCGAGGTCAAGGAGAAGGTGCGCTTCTGCACCACCTGCGGCAATGTCGCCGAGGCCGAGCAGTGCCGCATCTGCCTGGACCCGCGGCGGGATCCGTCGACCATCTGTGTCGTCGAGGAGCCCAAGGACGTGCTCGCGATCGAGCGGACTCGTGAGTTCCGGGGCCTGTACCACGTGCTGGGCGGGGCGATCTCACCCATCGACGGTGTCGGGCCGGACGACCTGCGCATCCGCGAGCTCATGGCCCGCCTGGCCGACGGTGCCGTCACCGAGGTGATCCTCGCGACCGACCCCAACCTCGAGGGTGAGGCCACGGCGACGTACCTCGCGCGGTTCATCGCCCCGATGGACATCGCGGTGTCGCGCCTGGCCAGTGGTCTGCCCGTGGGCGGTGACCTCGAGTACGCCGACGAGGTCACGCTCGGCCGGGCCTTCGAGGGCCGCCGCCGGGTGTAGTGCGGTATGCCGGATCCGGGTCGGACGGCCGTGGATCGAGCACTCGTTGAGCGCCGATAGACTGACGGCTTGTGTCCCTGATTGTTCAGAAGTACGGCGGTTCCAGCGTCTCCGATGCCGCGAGCATCAAGCGGGTCGCGCGACGGATCGTCGACACCGCCCAGGCCGGCCATCAGGTCGTCGTGGTCGTCTCGGCGATGGGGGACACCACCGACGAACTCCTCGAACTGGCCGAGCAGGTCTCCCCGATGCCTCCCGCCCGTGAGCTCGACATGCTGCTCACGGCCGGTGAGCGGATCTCGATGGCCGTGCTCGCCATGGCGATCCACGACCTCGGTGCCGAGGCCCGCTCGTACACCGGGTCGCAGGCAGGCCTGATCACCGACTCCGCCCACGGCGCCGCTCGCATCATCGATGTCAGCCCGGGCCGCATCACCGAGGCGCTCGAGCAGGGGGCGATCCCGATCGTCGCCGGGTTCCAGGGCGTGGCCCAGGACACCAAGGACGTCACCACCCTCGGTCGCGGCGGCTCGGACACCACGGCCGTGGCCCTTGCGGCAGCCCTCGGCGCTGAGGTGTGCGAGATCTACACGGACGTCGACGGTGTCTTCAGCGCCGACCCCCGCGTGGTGCCGGCTGCACGTCAGGTCCCGTACATCACGTATGAGGAGATGCTCGAGCTCGCGGCCGTCGGCGCCAAAGTCCTGCACCTGCGGTGCGTCGAGTACGCACGGCGGTTCGACCTGCCCATCCACGTCCGCTCATCGTTCTCCGACCGCACCGGCACGCTGGTGCTCTCCCCTGAAGCCATACAAGCCGCGATCGCGGAAGGAACCGCCATGGAACAGCCGATCATCTCCGGTGTGGCCGCCGACGTGAACGACGCGAAGATCACCGTCGCCTCAGTGCCCGACCAGCCGGGCAAGGCGGCGTCGATCTTCCGCACGCTCGCCGACGCGAACATCAACCTCGACATGATCGTGCAGAACGTGTCCCTCGCCTCGACAGGCCGTACGGACGTGACGTTCACCTGCCCCCAGGGATCGACGGCGGCCGCGAGGCAGGCGCTGGCGGCCAAGCGCGAGGAGATCGGCTACGAGGACCTCCTCGTCGACGACCAGGTGGCCAAGGTGTCGCTCGTCGGTGCCGGCATGCGCTCGCACCCGGGTGTCTCGGCGACCTTCTTCGATGCGCTGGCGGAGGCCGGCATCAACGTCGAGATGATCTCGACCTCCGAGATCCGCATCTCGGTCGTGACGCGAGTCGAGGATGCGAAGACGGCCGTGCAGGCCCTGCACACCGCCTTCGGCCTCGACGCCGACGGCGAGGCCGTCGTCTACGCGGGTACGGGCCGATGAGCGCCCGCAAGCCCGTGGTCGCGGTCGTCGGCGCGACCGGCCAGGTCGGTGCCGTCATGCGGCGCCTGCTCGACGAGCGCGACTTCCCGCTCGAGCGCGTGCGCTTCCTCGCGTCCGCGCGCTCCGCGGGCACGACGCTGCCGTGGCGGGGCGAGGAGATCCTCGTCGAGGACGCTTCCACGGCGGATGTCTCCGGCATCGACATCGCCCTCTTCTCCGCGGGCGGCGCGACCTCCAAGGAGCAGGCCCCGCGCTATGCCGAGGCCGGTGCCGTCGTCATCGACAACTCCTCTGCGTGGCGCATGGATCCAGATGTGCCGCTGGTCGTCAGCGAGGTCAACCCGCACGCGATCGACCAGATGCGCAAGGGGATCATCGCCAACCCCAACTGCACGACCATGGCGGCGATGCCGGTGCTCAAGCCCCTCGACCGCGAGGCGGGCCTGCGTCGTCTGGTGGTCAGCACGTTCCAGGCGGTGTCCGGAAGCGGGCTCGCCGGCGTGGAGGAGCTGCAGTCGCAGGTGCACGCACTTGTGTCGCAGGACATCGCGGCCCTGACCCATGACGGCTCGGCTGTCGACTTCCCCGCGCCGAAGAAGTACGTCGCGCCCATCGCCTTCAACGTCGTGGCCCTCGCGGGCAGCATCGTCGACGACGGCTCGGGTGAGACCGACGAGGAGAAGAAGCTGCGCAACGAGAGCCGCAAGATCCTCGAGCTGCCCGACCTGCTGGTCTCCGGAACCTGCGTGCGGGTCCCGGTGTTCACCGGCCACTCGCTGTCCATCAACGCGGAGTTCGAGCGCGACATCACCCCGGAGCGGGCGATGGAGATCCTGTCGACTGCGGCGGGTGTCGAGCTGGCGGATGTGCCGACTCCGCTGATGGCGGCGGGCGCGGATCCGTCGTTCGTGGGTCGTATCCGCCAGGATCAGTCGGTGCCGGGCAGTCGTGGCCTGGTGATGTTCATCAGCAACGACAATCTGCGCAAGGGCGCCGCGCTCAACGCAGTGCAGATCGCCGAGCTGGTCGCTGCCCGTTAGGCATCCAGCACGGTGACGCAGAACTCGGCGTCGCCGTCCTGCGGCCAAGGGGCGAGGTCCCACGTCGCGAAGCGATGACGCTGACGTAGGCCGGCGTCCGCCACGGCCGCATCGAACATCGCGATGTCGCACATCGACAGGTGGAAGCCGGTCACCAGTGCGCTGCCGGGCCGAAGGTGGCGGGCCACGTTGTGCAGCACCTGCGCCTCGGTGCCCGGGCTCACGAAGGAGATGACGTTGCCGGCCAGCACTGCACCGTCGAAGGGCTCGCCCTGCCCGTGCGCGGCGAGGTCCATGGTCGCAAGGTCGTCGACGATCCAGGTGGGGCCCGGGTAGTCGACGACGGCGGCCGCGACGAGCAGGGGGTCTGCGTCCACGCCCACGACTTCGTGGTTGCGCCGGTGCAGTGCGCCGCCCGTACGCCCCTGGCCGCAGCCCGCGTCGAGCACGCGCGCCCTGCGCGGCAGCAGCACGTCCATGAAGCGGGCCTCGCCCTCGAGGTCGGCGCCCTCGCTCGCGAGCTGGCGGAAGTGATCGACGTACCACTGCGAGTGCGCGGGATCGTTGTCGGTGATCCAGCGCGTCGGCTCCGTCATGGTCGGGGGTAGCCGAACTCGGCATAGTCGCGCGCGTAGGCCTCGGCGACTTTCGCGAGCAGCGCAGGGGTGTACTCGAAGGCCACCTTGTCGCGCGCGCCCGTCGATGTGCGGCAGAAGAACTGGCCCGCCAGGTCCGGCGTGCCCGTGAGCTCGCCGATCCGATCCCACGAGGCGTCGAGGTCCTCGAGGTGGATGATCGCGTCGTAGTCCACGATGCCGAGGCCGATGTGGTCGGCCTGGCGCCGCCAGTGCGGGTCCTGCTTGCGGGACGGCATGCTCGCGACGACGTCGACGAACTGCTCGAGGGTGATCTCCTGCGCGGTGAGCGTGCGCCCGGTGCTCGCCCGCAGGGCCTCGATGATCGGCTCGCTCTGCTTGAGCCCCTGCCGGACCTTCTCCAGGTAGCCCGAGAGCAGGCGTGCGGCGGGCTCGCGGACCACCGTGAAGCGTCGGTAGTCGGGTGAGGTGAAGACCTCCTCGAGCAGGTCGGGCGGCAGCTGGAACGGCCGCACGAACGGTGTCGCCGCGAGCCGGTTGTGCGGGTTCTCCTGGAATCGCTCGGCCATGCCGGGGTTGTTGCGAGCCGCCTCGAGGCCACCGAGGGTGGCCTTCATCGTCCCGCACCCCGCCTTGGGGACCTCGACGTAGACGTACCGGTGCACGAGCGAGATGTGCGTGTGCAGGGTGATCGACCGCCACCCCATCGACGTGACGTAGGCGGCGGTGACGGGCCCGAGATCGGCCGGCGAGGGGCGGCGGTCGGGCACGGTCATGAAGGCGAGGGTAGCCGCGGGCAGCGGGCCGGGGAGGCGGGCTCCCCCGCCGATCCGTGACGGCTGTCGGCTCCGTTAGACTCCGCGAGGCCTTCGGGGTGTGGCGCAGCTTGGTAGCGCGCTTCGTTCGGGACGAAGAGGCCGCAGGTTCAAATCCTGTCACCCCGACCAATGACGCTGGCCGGCCCCTCGGGGTCGGCCACTGTCATGTCCAGCGCGACTCCTGCAGTTGGCGTCGCAACGCACCGCCGGGACTGACGCGAACTGCAGGAATCACCGGCGGGAGTCGCCAGGGCGAGCGGTGAGCGTGAGCAGCGTCGCCTCCGGTCGGCAGGCGAAGCGCACCGGAGCGTAGGGCGACGTGCCCAGCCCGGCCGAGACGTGCAGCGTGGCGCCCCGATGCCCGGACAGCCCCTTCGCCTGGCTGCGCGGCAGGTCGCAGTTGGTCACGAGCGCGCCGTACCCCGGCACGGCAAGCTGCCCGCCGTGCGTGTGCCCCGCGAGGACGAGGTCGGCGCCGTCGTGGGCCATGCCGTCGAGCACCCGCAGGTACGGGGCGTGCGTGATCCCCAGCGCCAGGTCCGCATCGGGATCGAACGACCCCGCGACGTCCGCGTAGCGGTCGCGGCTGATGTGCGGATCGTCGACCCCCCGCACGTCGATGAGCCGTCCGTCGACCTTGACGGTGTCGCGTGCATTGCCCAAGTCGAGCCAGCCGTTGTCGGTCAGGGAAGCGACGAGGTCGGGCCACGGGAGCATCGCCCGACGCGGCTCGAGCTGCGACGGACCTCGTAGATACTTGGCCGGATTGAGCGGCCGTGGTGCGTAGTAGTCGTTGCTGCCGAGGACGAACATCCCGGGCACCTCGAACAGCGGGTCGAGGGCCTCGACCACGTGCGGGATCGCGTCCTCGTGCGACAGGAAGTCGCCGGTGACGACGACGGCGTCGGGGCGCAGCGACCGCAGGGACTGCACCCACCTCACCTTGCGCGACTGCCCGGGCACCAGGTGCAGGTCCGAGAGGTGCAGCACGCGCAGCGGCGGCTGGCCCGTGGGCAGCACGGGCGCACTCGCACGTCGGAGCGTGTAGGCGCCGGCCTCCCAACGTGCGTACGCCAGGCCCGCGACGCCGGCGATTGCCGCGCCGAGGGCCAAGCGTGCCGCAGTGCGCATATCGCCATGGTCCCATGGATCCGCTGCAGTGCCACAATGCCCTCATGAGCACCCTCAAGGACCAGCTGCAGAGCGACCTCACTTCCGCCATCAAGTCCCGTGACGAGGTGAGCGCGGCGACTATCCGCATGGTGCTGACCGCGATCACGAACGAGGAGGTCGCGGGCAAGGAGGCGCGTGTGCTCTCCGACGACGACGTCGTCACGGTGCTGGGCCGCGAAGCGAAGAAGCGTCGCGAGGCTGCCGAGGCCTACGACGCCGCGGATCGGCCGGAGCTCGCCGACCGTGAGCGCGCCGAACTGGGGGTCATCGCCCGCTACCTCCCGCAGCCGCTCTCGGACGACGACGTGCGCGTGATCGTCGATGCCGCGGTCGCGGAGGTCGCAGCGACGGGCGCCTCGGGCGGTGCCGCGATGGGCGCGGTGATGAAGCTTGTCCAGCCGCAGGTCAAGGGCCGGGCCGACGGCGGGGTCGTCGCCGCGATGGTCAAGGGCGCGCTTGGGATGTAGGGGCCAGGGTCTACCCCGCCGGGAAGGTCGCGCCGGCCGCAGGATCGGGGGCCGCCGGGGCGGGAGCAGGGTCGGTCGGAGTCGGCCCGAACGTCCCGGGATCCTCGCCGGTGGGGGCCGCCGGATCCTCGGTGACCTCCGTGGAGTTCTCGAAGGTGGGCACGTCGACGGACTCGGCCGTCTCCTCCGACAGGGGCCAGTTCTGCACGGCGCCCGGTGTGAGCCCGTCGATGGCCTTCAGGTCGAATCTGAGCGGCTCGAGGCCGGCGAGAGCGATCTCCATCGAGTCGCGCCAGATCGGCCCGGGCAGGGTGCCACCGAACACCTGTGCGTAGTACGTGCCGTTCACCGTCACGTCCTTCATCGGGTACGCGAACCCTCCGCGCGGATCACCCACCCAGACCGCTGCGGCGATCTGCGGGGTGTAGCCGGCGAACCACACGGCCGCGGACTCGTTAGTCGTGCCGGTCTTGCCGGCCGCCGGCCGGTTCTCGAGTGCCATCGCGGCGCCGGTACGGCCGCTGATGCTGCCGTCGACGACGCCATTGAGCATGACGGTTACGGTGTCCGCGACATCCCGCTTGAGCACGCGTTGGCAGTCGCCGTCCGGGGCTGGGATCACCTTCCCGTCGCGATCACGGATGTCGAGGATCGCGACGGGCTTGCAGTAGATGCCGTGCGCGGCGAAGGTGGCGTAGGCGTTGGCGATCGCCAGCGGCGTCACCTCCATCGTCCCGATGGCGAGGGTGGGCACACGCAGGAGCGGGTCACCGTTGCCGAGGTAGACCCCCATCGACTCGGCGATCTCGGCGGGCCGGCAGATTCCGGTGCGCTCCTCCAGCGCCATGAAGTAGGTGTTGGTCGAGTACGCGGTGGCGCGCGCCATGTCGAGCGTCCCGGAGGTCGTGCTGTTGCGGATGGTCACGGGCGGGAAGGGGATCCCGGTCTCGCACTCGACGAAGCCCTCGAAGGTGGCCGGGCTCGGTGCCGGGATGTACTCGCGTGGGGAGATGCCCGCCTCCAGCGCGGCGGCGAGCGCGAAGACTTTGAAGACCGATCCCGCCTGCATGCCGATCGTGCCGCCCATCGCACGCTCGACGTTGTAGTTGTAGGTGGTGCGGCCGCGCCCGTCGGTGCCCCACTCGCGGTTCTGCGCCATGGCCAGGATGTTGCCGGTGCCGGGCTCGATCATGCTGATGGCCGCAGCTCGACCGCTGGGGTCTTTCATCGGGATGTAGCTGTTCACCGTCTCGAAGGCGCCGTTCTGCGTGCGGGGGTCCAGGGTCGTGCGGATCGTGTAGCCACCGCGGCGCAGGAAGGCCTCACGCTCCTCGGGAGTGGCTCCGAAGGCGGGATCCTGGCGGATGGTCTGCACGACGTAGTCACAGAAGAATGGCGCCCATGAGGAGGTGCAGCCGTTGCTCGCGGCAGTCGGGTCGAGGAGATCGCGCATGGGGATCGCCGAGGCGCTGTCAGCCTCGCGCTGGGTGATGTAGTCGAGATCGGCCATGCGCTGCAGCACGACGTTGCGCCGCTCGGTGCTGAGGTCCGGATTCCGGAGTGGGTCATACGCGGTCGGCTGCTGGACGATGCCGGCGAGTGTCGCGGCCTCCGCGACGGAGAGGTAGGCGGCCGGCTTGGAGAAGTAGCGTCGTGCCGCTGCCTCGACACCGTACGCACCGGCACCGAAGTAGGCGATGTTGAGGTAGCGCTCGAGGATCTCCCCCTTGGTGAAGATCTTCTCCAGGCCCAGTGCGTACCGCACCTCGCGGATCTTGCGCGCCGCGCTGTCGCCGCGCGCCTCATCGAGGTCCTCGGCGGTGAGCGCCTGGTTCACGAGCACGTTCTTGACGTACTGCATGGTGAGCGTCGAACTGCCCTGCTCGATCGAGCCCTGCTCGACGTTCTTGGCAAGCGACCGGGCGATGCCGCGGATGTCGACCCCGTTGTGGTCGAGGAAGCGCGCGTCCTCGACTGCGACCGTCGCCTGCCGCATGGCGGGGCTGATGCTGTCGAGGGGGACCTCGATGCGGTTCTGGTAGTACAGCGTGGCCAGAACCGAGCCGTCCGACGCCAGGATCAGGGTGCGCTGGGCCAGGGGCGGGGTGCTCAGGGAGTCGGGCAGGCTCTGGAAGTCCTTGATGACGTCGCGGGCCAGCACTCCGGCTCCGCCGACGAAGGGGACGACCATCGCCGCCACAAGCAGGCCGGCGACCACGGCGACGAGGACGAGCCCCACGAGGCGCGCCAGGATGCCGAGGGGCCCGGGACGCTGCCCGGGCGGACGTGACATGGTCATCAGACGATCAGGGTAAGCGGGCCGGTTCCTCGACCCGGTGCCGTCCACGCCGGGGGGCCGGGACGGTCTGACGTCGGACGGTGCGCCCCGGCGTCCGTCGGCTCGTGACAGGCGTGCGACAAGTGGCTCTATTGAACTAGATATCTATGGCTCAAAAGTACCTTTCTCGCCGCCGGTGATCGGCGTAACGTCCGGCGCCACGTGACCGATGAGGGGATGTCGCCAGCATGACGTTCGATACCGACTGGGCGGCCCAGGCCGCGTGTCGCACCACCGACCCGGACTCCCTCTTCGTGCAGGGCGCCGCCCAGAATCGGGCCAAGGCGATCTGCGTGGGGTGCGTGGTGCGCACGGAGTGCCTGGCCGACGCCCTCGACAACCGGGTGGAGTTCGGCGTGTGGGGCGGGATGACTGAGCGCGAGCGTCGGGCCCTCCTGCGCCGCCGGCCGCACGTCACCTCCTGGCGGCTGCTGCTGCAGACCGCGCAGGACGAGTACGAGCGCCAGCGGATCCTCACCGGCACCGAGCGCGCAAGCTGACCCACCGCCCGACCCCTTCCCAGGCGCCGGCCGGCTCACCGGGCGATGAGGGCGCCGACCGTGCGCAGCCCGTCAAGGTCGTGCACGTCCCCGGGAAGTGCCGTCACTCGGGCGACCGCCACCCCGGGGTGGGCCGCGGCGAAGCGATCGGCGAGATGCAGTTGACGGTCGGCCACCTGAAGGCGCTGTGCGTGCAGCTCCAGCAGCGCAGCGGTCAGCTCCCGGCGACCGCCGTCATCGGGAGCTGAGTCCGCCAGCTCGCCGAGCACCTGCGCCCCGGATGCCGCCTGCTCGACCGTCAGCTCCGGGTCGTCGACCTGCTGCATCCGATTGAGCACCAGGCCGGCCAGCGGCATGTCGTCGGTGCGCAGTCGTTCCACGAAGTAGGCCGCCTCACGCAGGGCATCCCGCTCGGGCGCGGCGACGACGACGAACGATGTGCCGGAGTCCTTGAGCAGCGCGTAGGTGGCATCGGCCCGCTCGCGGAATCCGCCGAAGGTGGTGTCGATCGCGGCGACGAACGTGCCGAGGTCAGCGAGCACCTGGGCACCGAGGATCTTCGTCAGGACCCCGGTGAAGATCCCGAACCCCACCATCGCGAGGCGGCCGATGCCGCGACCCGCACCACGTGCCGGCGCCGTGAGGATGCGGATGAACCGTCCGTCGAGGAAGGACCCCAGACGAGCGGGCGCATCGAGGAAGTCCAGGGCGCTGCGCGAGGGCGGGGTGTCCACCACGATGAGGTCCCAGGTGCCCTCGTCCTGCGCGCGCACATGGAGCTGGCCGAGCTTCTCCATCGCCATGTACTCCTGCGTGCCGGCGAAGGACGAGGACAGCGCCTGGTAGAAGGGATTGCCGAGGATCTGCTCGGCGCGCTCGGGGTCCGCGTGTGATTCGACGACCTCGTCGAACGTCCGCTTCATGTCCAGCATCATCGCGAACAGCGACCCGGAGCCGTCCGGTGCGCAGACCCCGGGGACCTGCCGCGGAGTGTTGTCCAGGCTCGTCAGGCCCATCGCCTGCGCGAGCCGCTTCGCCGGATCGATGGTCAGGACGCACACGTTGCGGCCTGACTCGGCAGCGCGTAGTGCGAGCGCGGCCGCCGTCGTCGTCTTGCCGACGCCCCCGGCCCCGGTGCAGACGATGATGTGGATCGACGGGTCGGCGAGCAGTGCGTCGACGTCGAGGTGCGGTGCGCGCGCCAGCATGTGCCCGCTCATCCGACGCCCTCCGCATGCATGATGCCGGCGAGCTCGTAGAGGCCGCCGAGGTCGATGCCGCTGCTGAGCAGCGGGAGCGTCAATGTGGGCAGGGCGAGGGTGGCGATCCGCTCGCGCTCGCGATCCTCCAAGGCCACGCGCTGCGCGTGGTCGGCGGCCTCGCGCAAGAGGGCCGGGACCACGACATCCTCGTGCGCACCCAGGCCGCACTCCTGCAGCGACCTCGCGATCGCATCGCGCGGCAGGGTTCCGGCAGCCGCATCCCGCAGCTGGTCTGCGGTAAGCAGGGGAGGACGCGTCATGTTGACGACGATCCCGCCGAGTGGGAGCCCTGCTGCGCCCAGCTCGGTGACGCCGTCGATGGTCTCCTGGACCGGCATCTCCTCCAGGAGCGTCACCAGGTGCACGACCGTCGCCGGCGAGGCGATGACACCCATGACGAGGTCTGCGTGGTTGCGGATGGGGCCGACCCGCGCGAGGCCGGACACCTCGGCATTCACGTTCAGGAACTTGGTGATCCGCCCGGTGGGAGGCGCATCGAGGATGACGGCGTCGTAGGCGTCCGCGGCTCCCTTCGCGGTGCGTCGCACGACCTCGACGGCCTTGCCGGTGAGCAGGACGTCGCGAAGTCCGGGGGCGATGGTCGTCGCGAAGTCGACAGCGCCCATCTTGCGCAGAGCGGAGCCGGCGCGCTTGAGGTTGTAGAAAGTCTCGAGGTAGTCGAGCAGGGCCTCCTGCGGGTCGATCGCGAGAGCCCAGACCTCGCCACCTTCCGGCGCGACGGCGATCTTGCGCTCCTCGTACGGCAGGGGAGGGGTGTCGAACAGCTGCGCGATGCCCTGGCGTCCCTCGACCTCGATGAGGAGAGTGCGCCGGCCGTTGCGCGCGAGGGCGAGGGCGAGGGCCGCGGCGACGGTCGTCTTGCCGGTGCCGCCCTTTCCGCTGACCACGTGCAGCGTTGCCTCAGGCCACCGCTGCTCGGTCATCAGCCCAGCCTATTCGGCGCAGCGCGCCGTGGCCTGTGGGTCTAGGGTCGGCCCATGACGACATGGGAGTACGCGACGGTGCCACTGCTCGTGCACGCGACGAAGCAGATCCTCGACACCTGGGGCCAGGACGGCTGGGAGCTCGTGCAGGTCGTGCCGGGGCCCAACCCGGAGAACATGGTCGCGTATCTCAAGCGCGCGACCGGCGGCTCGTGATGTCCGCTGTCGAGGGTCGCCTGGCGGCGATGGGGCTCACGGTGCACGAGGTCGTGCCGCCCGTCGCGGCGTACGTGCCCGCCGTAGTGTCCGGAAGGCACGTGTTCACCGCAGGACAGCTGCCGTTCGTCGACGGCAAGCTCGAGACGACGGGCAAGGTCGGCGCCGACGTCAGCGTCGAGCGTGCCGCGGAGCTCGCCGCCACGTGCGCCCTCAATGCCCTCGCGGCCATCAAGTCCGTCACACCCCTCGACTCGGTAGTACGCATTGTGAAGATGACGTGCTTCGTCGCGAGCGCACCGGACTTCACCGGGCAGCCGACGGTGGCGAACGGTGCCAGCACTCTGCTGCTCGAGGCCTACGGCGAGGCCGGCGCCCACGCGCGCTCGGCCGTCGGGGTCGCGGTCCTGCCCCTCGATGCGCCCGTCGAGGTCGAGCTGATCGTCGAGCTCGCCGACTAGGTGAACGAGCAGCCGAGTCCGGCTTCCACCGTCGTGCTCCTGCGCGACGGTATGGACGGCATCGAGACCCTGCTCATGCGCCGTGTCGCGTCGATGGCGTTCGCCCCCGGCATGCATGTCTTCCCGGGCGGACGCGTCGACGAGCGTGACCATGAGGCCACGGTCACGATCATCGGGGGCGATGTCGACGAGCTGGCACGTCGGGCGAGCACCGATGCGGCCGGCCTGCGAGCTTTCTACTCCTGTGCGGTGCGAGAGACCCTGGAGGAGGTCGGTGTTGCGCTCACTGACCCGACGTGCGACGGCAGCCTCGTCGTCGATGTGACGGCGCTGCCGCTCATCGACCACTGGGTCACGCCGGAGCGCGAGGGCCGCAGGTACGACGTGCGCTTCTTCGGCGCGATGATCACCGGGGATGATGCACGGCTGACCACGACCGAGGCCGATCACGTGGCGTGGAGGCGGCCGCAGGATGCCCTGGCCGAGGCGGACGAGGGGAAGGTGCGGCTCCTGCCGCCCACCGAGGCCGTGCTGCGCTGGCTGGCGACGGAATCCTCGGCGTCGGCCGCCCTCATGGCCGGCGCCCATCGGCCCGTCGTCCCGCTGATGCCTCGACTCGTCGAGCCGGGCCACTGGATGCTCGTGCATGCGTACACCGGGGAGGTCCTGCGCGATCCCGTGCCCGGCCCGCACACGCGCGAGGACAACGGTCAGCCGCGCGAGGACGCATGAGCGGGCGGCCGCTCCCGGTTCTGGGCTCGGACGCGGAGTGGTCCGGCGGCCCGGTGACCGCGGCGATGCACTGCATCCTCGCGCCGAATCCGTCGCCGTGGACGCTGGACGGCACGAACACGTGGATCGTCGGCGAGCGCGATGTCGTCATCGTCGATCCCGGACCCCACGACCCCGCCCACTGGCAGGCGATTCGCGCGCACCTCGACGAGCACAACGCCCGTGTCATCGCTGTCGTCCTCACGCACGGTCACATCGACCACTCCGAGTCGGCGCGCCCGGTGGCCGAGGCCCTCGGCGTAGGCGTGCGCGCGATCGACCCGGGGCATCGCCTCGGAGCCGAGGGCCTGGGGGAAGGCGATGTCATCGACCTCGGCACCGACGAGCTGGCGGTCGTGCTCACTCCCGGGCACAGCGCAGACAGCGCGAGTCTGGTGCTGCGCCGCGACAGGTCTCTGCTGACCGGCGACACCGTGCTGGGGCGCGGCACGACTGTCGTGGCATGGCCCGACGGCAACCTCGCGGAGTACCTCGACAGCCTCCACCGCCTGCGCGACCGGGCGGTCGAGGTCGATCGCATCCTGCCCGGCCACGGCCCGGTGCTCGACGCGCCCGTGGCGGTTCTTGAGGGCTACCTCGCGCATCGCGCCGCGCGACTCGACGAGGTGCGCGCCGTCCTCGACTCAGGGGTGACGGATCCGACACGGATCGTCGAGATCGTCTACGCGGGAGTTCCGCGCGAGGTCTGGCCCGCTGCCGAGCTGTCGGTCCGCGCGCAGGTGGAGTACCTGCGGCAGGCCTAGCGGTACCCGGCGACGGTGGCCCAGCCGCCGTTGATCCAGGCGATCGACTGCGTGCAGGTCCAGCCGCCGGTGCCGCCGTTCGGCCACGCCTCCCAACTCGGCGCCCAGCCCTCCTCGCACGCGGTGGCCTCGCTCGCGCGTGCGTAGGCACGCAGCCATGACGGCGGCGGGGGACCCTGAGTCGAGGGGATCACGCCGAAGGCGACCCGAGGGGATCCGCTCACGGCACCGATGAGGAATCGTCCGCCGCCGACGGCCGCGGCCTGCAGGTACGCGACTCCGAGCGGGGAGCCCTGTGAGGTCCAGGTCGACCCGTCCGTACTCGTCGCCGTGGCGCCCCCGTCGGCCACGGCGAGGAAGGTGCCGTCACCGAAGGACACCGCCTTCCAGCTCTCCGACTCGATCGATGCGGCAGCGGTCCACGTCACCCCGTCAGTGCTGACCCAGACGCGACTGCCGAGAGAGGACACGGCGGCGAAGGTGCCATTGCCGAACGCGATCCCATAAGGATTGTTCAGCGCTGCCGCAGCGTGCACCGTCCATGTCGTGCCGTCGGCGCTGGTAGCCGTCTTGCCGTTCTTCACCGCGACGAAGGTGCCGTTGCCGAAGGCGACGTCGGTCCAGTCGTACTCGCCGATAGACCGCGAGGTCCACGTAGCGCCATCCGCACTGGTCATGGCCGACCAGCCACCGGGATTGCTCGACACGGCCGTGTAGGTGCTGTTCCCGTAGGCAACCCCCGACCACGTGTTGCTGGTGTTGGCCCCACCACTCCACGTCACCCCGTCGTTGCTGCTCATGTAGCCACCGGTGTCACCCACCGCCACGAACCGCCCACCCGCGTACGTGATCGCATTCCACGTCCTCGCCACCCCGGTGGCGGCGGTGGTGAACGACGCGCCGTCGGTGCTCACCAGCACTGAGGTCGTGCTGCCCCCGGCGACGACGTACGTCCCGTTTCCGTAGGCCGCCGCTACCGCATCGAAGGAGGTGATCGAAGTATCGGGTGTCCATACGATGCCATCGGCGGCGAGCGCGCTCGGTGCCGTCGTCACGGCCGATCCGAGGATCAGGATCGAGAGCGTGGCACTAGTGAGGAGTGCAGCGTTGCGCCCCACGGGTCAGCGGGCGCGCTTGCCGAGGCGCTCGACGTCGACGATGAGCACCTGACGGGACTCCAGGCGGATCCAGCCGCGCTGCGCGAAGTCGGCGAGCGCCTTGTTCACGGTCTCGCGGG